>NZ_DJDV01000104.1:0-1664 GCF_002431195.1 Sphingobium sp. UBA5915
CATATCGCCAGCCCCCAAGACGATGAATTCGTCCGGTCCGGTTTGGAGGAACATCGCCGCGACGCGGCTGTCAGGATCGACATTACCATCGGGTCCGTTCGCGCGGGCCATGTTGACCATATAATCGCCGATCCGCCCCCGGCCCGATCGTTGCGCCGAGCCCTCCATGATAACAGTCGAGATCTTTCCTTCTGCCTGCTTCTCGAGCACCAACGGCGCGAGTTGTTCGAGCTGGCCATAGAGCGCGCCGATCACAGGGTCGCCATCCCCGCCAGTGCCAAGCCCGACGCTCGGATCTCCAGCCAGTTGCACGCCGCGCTCGTCAATGCCGAAGGGCGAGAAGCCGAAACCCTTGAGCGCGCCGAACGTGTAAAGAGCATTGGCCGCTCCGATCGCCCCGCCCCGCGCTTCGGGCACGAACAGCACATTATCGGGGCGTCGATATTGAGACGCCCAATAGGCATAATTGTCGAAGTAAATGTCGGGAGCAAGGAAATCGAGGGCCGGCGCACCCGCCTTCCAAAGATCCATGGCAAAAGGCAGCGGGCCACCCGAATTATACTGGCCCGGCTCGTAATTGGGCCGGATCAGCGCCGCATTGGTGAACATGGGCAGCGCATATTCCGCTTTGCCAGCCGCAGCGACATGATCAATATAGCGCGCATAGGACCAGGACATGAACAGAGAATCCGTCATGCCTTCGCCCCCGAAGACATCGGTCCAACTTCCGCTGGTCCGCCCTCCATTGGCTTCCCACGCGGCGCGCAATTGCGGGTTAAGTATCGCGCGATGCGCGGTCAGATAGGTCATCAACTCCGCAGGGACCGGCCCGGCAAAAGCGGCTTCGGCGTCGGGCGCGTGGTCGCGCGATTCAGGAATGACGCCGACCTCATTTTCCACCTGCACCATCAGCACCGTCTGGCGCGCGCCATCCACGGCCTTCAAATGCCGCATCAGTTGCGCAAAGGCACGCGCGTCGGCATCGCGAGCTGTGGTGGACAGAGCGGAAATGCGTTCCGTCCCGCGTCCATCGGCAGTCTGCATGCGCGGAAACCGCTTCGTGTCGCGCTTCACCCATGATGGGACATAGCTGGAGAACGTGTTCTTCCAAGTACCGAACCAGAGAAATACCAGCCGCAGATCATGATCGCGCGCGCCCTTTATCAGGCCATCGACATTGCTAAAGTCAAACTGGCCCTCGACCGGCTCGATGGTCTCCCATGCGACGGGCACCAGGATCGTGTTAAGATTGTCGCGGACCAGCAATGGCCATTTCCGACTGAAATGGACAAGGTTGCTGGTGCTGCTGTTCTTGACCTCGCCGCCCAGCACCAGAAAGGGTTTCCCATCCACGATTAGCTGCGTTGCGGCGCCGCGTTGTTCGAAATGCGGCAGATCGGTGCGCGGGGCGGTAGCGGCGATGCCAACCTGAGGCAGGCCCCATAGGCTGGCCAGCAATAACAGCGCGCATATATGTCGCATGGAAACCCTCTCCGCATCGTATTGTGTTAACGATACCATTACGCGGAGTTACTTTGGATGCCAAGACGCAATTGGGTAAATGCCGGCCCTATCAGGATCGTCTGGAATGCCAGCCGAAAGCTGGTGCGCCCATGACAGCCCTTACCGCTACCCCGCGTCGCGGGGGCGGCGGGCTTGGGCTT
>NZ_DJDV01000104.1:1939-2574 GCF_002431195.1 Sphingobium sp. UBA5915
GGCGGGCTTGGGCTTCGCGTTGGGTGACGGCGAGGATTTTGGCGTGGGCGCGGGTTAGGTCGCTGTCGCGATTGCGGCGCGTCTGGGCGGGCGGGCTTGCCGCCTGCGCTGCGCTGGGGGTGCGGAGGGCCGCTTGCTGGCGTTCGGTCATCGGCGAGAGGTCGCAGCCGGCAGTTGACGCGCGACATGCGAAGCGGAGCGCACGACTTCGCCCTGGATCAGCTTGCCCTTCATCAGTCCACGCAGCGTGTCGGCCTCGCGCGGGTCCAGCATCACGACGCGCACACCGCCCGATTGCAGCGGTTCGATCACCGAAATGCGCAGCGCATGGCTGGCGCACAGGGCCGTGACCGCTTCGGGCGTCCCCTTGACGTTGATCGCGCGGCTCATGCCCGCACCTCCACATGCGCGGAAAGGGTGAAGCTCGCCGAGCCATCGGCGCGTTCCGACCGATAGGGATGAGGATGCTGGCGAATACGTCGATTATAATCGGCCGCCGATCGACGATGGGCGGAAGATATTTCAGGCGTATGCGCGCTATGATAGCGGATCAGTTCTTCCTGCTCCCGCATCAACAGATAATTGAGATCGTCCAATATTTGGCTCCCTGGCTGGCAAGCGGGAGCACAATGGTC
>NZ_DJDV01000104.1:2832-3070 GCF_002431195.1 Sphingobium sp. UBA5915
GCACAATGGTCTCTCTGTCACGGCGAATGCTTGCGGCATGGGTCGCGCGATGGCCATGGTGTAGCATAATAGTGACGCCGCGTCGCCCTTTTAATCGTCCAATGTCAGGCGGGCAGCACCAGGCTGGCCTCCAGCCCCCCTTCCGGGCGGTTGGCGAGGAGGAGTTCGCCATGATGTTCGATCATGATCGCGCGGACGAGCGCAAGGCCCAGGCCCGCGCCGCCGGTTTCGCGGTTGC
>NZ_DJDV01000110.1:0-4887 GCF_002431195.1 Sphingobium sp. UBA5915
GTGCCGCCCGAGCCGGCGGGCACCGCGCCCCAGGCGGCAAGCAGGCCGACCAGCCGTCCCATGGTTGGGCTGGCGAGCGAGGGGCCAAGATCGGCCTCGATCGAGCCGCCGGCGACCGCGCGGATGAGGCGCAGCGTCGCTTCGGTCCGTTCGATATAGCGGCCGAGCCAGAAGAGATTGTCCGCTGCCTTGGCCGGCAACATGCCGCCGATCCGGCGGATGGCGGGCGCGCCGCCCCCCAGCAGGCTTTCGGCGGACGCTGGCTGACGATCAATCACGCACATGTCGGCGGAGATGTCGCCCCGGCCCATTAGCGCCGCGCGGATGTCGCCATGGGCGGCAAGCCGGGCGAAGGCGCCGGGCATGACGCGCCACTGCCCCGCGCCGTCACGCGCAACGAAGATGCGCAGAGTGAAGGGCAGGGGGGTGAGTTGTCCGTCGATGATTGCGGGCGTGGTGGAGAGCTTCACCATTTCCTGCCCGACATAGTCCATCGGCCGCCGGTCGAGCGCGTCAAGCAAGCGCGCGCGCTGGTCGGCGTCGAGCGTCGCGCCGGGCAGGAAGGGCGCTTCGGGTAGGCCGGCAGCGGGCTGATCGAAGGCGGAGCCGATCACCAGTTGATCGAGCCGGGCGCGGACATGATCGCGCTCGCGCGGCTGGCCGCACCACCAGGTGGCGATATTGGGAAGGAGCAGGTCCTGGCCCAGCACGGCCCTGGCCAGTTGCGGCAGGAAGGCGGCGAGCGCGCGCGATTCGATGACGCCCGCGCCCGGCCAGTTGCTGACCATCAGCCCGCCGCGCGCGCAGGCGTCAAAGAGGTCGGCGACGCCGATCCGCGACTGGCCGTCAAAGGCGAGCGGATCAAGAAAGCGGCTGTCCATCCAGCGCCACAGGCCATCGACGCGCTTCAACCCCTGGATGGTGCGGACGAACAGGCGCCCATCGGAGACGATGAGGTCGTCGCCTTCCACCAGCATGAGGCCGAGATAGCGGGCGAGATGCGCCTGTTCGGCATAGCTCTGGTTGAAACGGCCGGGGGTGAGCAGGCCGATACGCGGGTCCGAGCGGGCGCAGTCGGCGGCCAGGCCCCGGCGCAGGTCGGAAAAGAAGGGGGCGAGCCGGCGCGCGTTCATCGCGCCGAGAAGGTCGCCGGTGGCGCGCGAGAAAGCGAGGCGGTTTTCCAGCGCATAGCCGACGCCTACGGGCGTGCGCACCCGGTCGGCGAGCACGCGCCATTCGCCGCCCGGGCCCCGGCCGATATCGGCGGCGTAGAAATGAAGGACATGGCCGTTGGGCGGCGCGGTGCCCGTCATCACCCGCCAATAATGGGTGCTGCCGGTAACGACGCTGGCGGGCAGATGCCCGTCGCGCACCAGCGACTGGGTGGAGTAAATGTCACCGACGATCCGCTCGAGCAACCGGGCGCGCTGAATGAGGCCCGATTCGATGTGGCTCCACTGCGCGGCGTCGATCAGCAGCGGCAGTGGCCCCAGCGGCCAGGCACGTTCCTGCTCATCGCCGGTCAGGCGGAAGGCAAGGCCAAGGTCGGCAGCCTGACGCGCGACATGATCGGCGAGCGTCGCCGGATCGCCCTTCGCCTGCGCGGACAGCCGGTCCAGCATCGCGCGCCAGTGCCCGGCCGTGTCCGGGGCGGCATCGGCGAACAGGTCGCCGCGCGGTGCGGCGGCGAGATAGGCGTCGGCCCAGTTGCCTGCCCCCAGCGAAGGCGCGAGGGCGTCCGCCTGGTTCATGCGCCCGGCTGGCGGGGCAGGCGCAGGTCGAGCGTCATGGGGAATTCGCCGGGCAGTTCGGCCGGCGGCATGTCGACAGGTCCGGGTGTATGGCCATGATCCTGGAATCGCGCCTTGCGTCGGGATTCAGCCTCATAACCGTTGATCGGCAATGTATCGTAATTGCGTCCGCCCGGATGCGCGACATGATAGACGCAGCCGCCCAGCGACCGGCCGCTCCAGCTGTCGAACACGTCGAAGGTAAGCGGTGCGTTGGCCGGAAGTTGCGGGTGCAGGCAATTGGCCGGTGTCCACGCCTTGTACCGCACGCCGCCCACCGCTTCGCCCGGCACGGCGGTGGGGCTCATCGGCACGCGGCGGCCGTTGCAGGCGACGATGTGGCGCCCCGCGACCAGACCGGTGGCGCGTACCTGCAACCGTTCGGTCGATGAATCGACATAGCGCACCGTGCCGCCGATCGCCCCGGTTTCGCCCAGCACGTTCCAGGGTTCGAGCGCATGGGTGATTTCGATGCCCACGCCGCCCGCATCCACCTGACCATGGACGGGGAAGCGGAACTGGCGCTGCGCTTCAAACCAGTTGGGGTCGAAATCATAGCCCGCGCCGCGCAGGTCGGCGAGCACCTCCAGAAAATCGGACCAGACGCAATGCGGCAGCATGAAGCGATCATGCAGCGCCGTGCCCCAGCGCACGAAGCCGCCCTGTTGCGGGTGACGCCAGAACCAGGCGGTGAGCGCGCGCAGCAATAATTGCTGCACGAGGCTCATCCGCGCTTCGGGCGGCATTTCGAACCCGCGAAATTCCAGAAGACCCAGTCGTCCAGTCGGGCCGTCGGGCGAGAACATCTTGTCGATGCAGATTTCGGTGCGGTGGGTGTTGCCGGTCACGTCGACCAGCAGGTTGCGGAACAGGCGGTCGACCAGCCAGGGCGGCGGCAGCTTGTCCTCGCCCTCGCGCGTCGGATCGGGCACCTGCGCGAGTGCGATCTCCAGTTCGTAGAGCCCGTCATGCCGGGCTTCATCGATGCGCGGCGCCTGGCTGGTCGGCCCGATGAACAGGCCCGAAAAGAGATAGGAGAGCGAGGGGTGCCGCTGCCAGTAGAGGACGAAGCTCTTGAGCAGGTCCGGGCGGCGGATGAAGGGCGAATCATTGAGGGTCGGCCCACCGAGCACGATATGATTGCCGCCGCCCGTGCCGATCGAGCGGCCATCGACCATGAATTTGTCGGCCGTCAGCCGGCATTCGCGCGCGGCGGCGTAAAGTCGTTCGGTGATATCGACCGTGTCCCGCCAGCTGGCGGCGGGGTGGACATTGACTTCGATCACGCCGGGATCGGGCGTGGCTTTGAGCACGTTGAGGCGCGGGTCGGGGGGCGGCGCATAGCCTTCGATCCTGACGGGGATGCGGGTGGCTTCGGCGACGCGCTCGACCTGCGCGATCAATTCCAGATAATCTTCCAGTTCGCGGACCGGGGGCAGGAAGACGGACAGGTGTGCGCCATGCGGTTCGACCGTGATGGCGGTGCGCACCGCGCCTTCGATGATGACCTGTTCGACCCGGTCCTGCGCGGCTGCGCCGCCTTCGGCATCGGCGACGCGCTGGACGCGCTGCGCTTCCTCACGGCTGGCAGCTTCGCTCACTTGCGCGCGGGCGTCGGCGAGCGGCCCGCGCGGTTCGCTCGTGTCGCGGGGATGGATATAGGGATAGTCCGATTCGGGCACATGCGGCAGCGATCCCAGCGGCAGGCGATAGCCGAGCGCCGAATCGCCCGGCACCGCGAACAGCTTGCCCCGGCGCAGCTGCCAGATTTCGCTCTGCCAGCGCGGCGTCGCAGCCTGGCTTTGCCAGCGCTGGACTGGCAGGACATAGCCGACCGGCTTATCGAGGCCGCGTTCGAACGTCTTGACCATGCGTGCGCGCGCTTCGGGATCGGCGATGGCCGGATCCTGCGGATCGGTGTTGATGGGAAGATCGCCCTCCTTCACCATCCACACCGCCGGATCTTCATAGACGGGATGGGTATAATCGGCCGAAAAGCCCATAGTGGCGGCCAGCGCGGTGAGGAACGCCTGCGCGTCCTGCGCCGTGGTCGGCCGCGCGTCCGCAGGGGCTTCATCCGTCGCGATCAGGCTTTCGTCGCGCCACAGCGGGACGCCGTCGGTCCGCCAATAAACGGCATAGGCCCAGCGCGGCAGGCTTTCGCCCGGATACCATTTGCCCTGCCCGTGATGCAGCAGGCCGCCGGGCGCGAAGTCGCTGCGCAGCTTGCGGATCAGCCGGTCGGCATAAGCCGCCTTGGTCGGGCCGACGGCGTCGCCATTCCATTCGCCCGCGTCCCCGCCATCCTGCGCGACGAAGGTCGGTTCGCCGCCGATGGTGAGGCGCACGTCCTGGCGCCGGAGGTCGGCATCGACCTGTTCGCCCAGCGCCATGACCGCGTCCCACCGGGTGTCGGTGAAGGGCTTGGTGATGCGCACGGCTTCGGCAATGCGGCTGACCGACATTTCGAAGCGGAAGTCGACTTCCGCTGGTTCGGCCATGCCGCTGATCGGCGCGGCGGAGCGATAATGGGGCGTCGCGCAGAGCGGAATATGGCCTTCGCCCGCGAACATGCCGCTGGTGGCGTCGAGTGCGACCCAGCCCGCGCCCGGCACATAGGCTTCGGCCCAAGCGTGAAGGTCGACAACGTCTTGGCTGACGCCCTTTGGCCCTTCGATCGGCTCCACGTCCGCGACCAGCTGGATCGAATAGCCCGACACGAAGCGGGCGGCGAACCCCAGCCGGCGTAGCAACTGGACCAGCAGCCAGGCGGAATCGCGGCAGGAGCCGGTGCCGATGTCCAGCGTTTCCTCCGGCGTCTGCACGCCGGTTTCCATGCGGATCACATAGCCGACTTGGCTTTGCAGGCGACGGTTGACCTCCACCAGAAAATCGACGGTGCGGCCTTCATGCCCCTGATGTTCGGCGACCAGCGCCTCGAACAGCGGCCCCTGATCCTCCACGTCGAAATAGGCGGCAAGGTCGGTCTTCAGCTGGTCATCATAGGCGAAAGGGTAATTTTCCGCATAAGGCTCCACG
This sequence comes from Sphingobium sp. UBA5915, assembly GCF_002431195.1. Classification (NCBI taxonomy): domain Bacteria; kingdom Pseudomonadati; phylum Pseudomonadota; class Alphaproteobacteria; order Sphingomonadales; family Sphingobiaceae; genus Sphingobium; species Sphingobium sp. UBA5915. The sequence goes on from NZ_DJDV01000110.1 coordinate 4,830, forward strand.
AAAAAGTCGAACGGGTTGATGATGTCGAGATCGGCGAGCAGGTCGACCTCGATCGAGA
>NZ_DJDV01000058.1:0-87839 GCF_002431195.1 Sphingobium sp. UBA5915
GGGCCGATGACGCCGACGATGCCGCCGGGGGGCAGCATGAAGGACAGGTCTTCAAACAGCAGCTTGTCGCCATAGGCTTTGGAAATCCCCTTGGCCTCAATCACCTTGCCGCCCAGACGTTCAGGCACCTGGATAACGATCTGCGCCTTGCCGGGCGCGCGATTTTCCTGGGAGGCTACGAGCTGTTCGAACTTGGCGATACGCGCCTTGGACTTGGTCTGGCGGCCCTTCGGCCCCTGCCGGATCCATTCCAGCTCGTCGTTAATGGCCTTCTGGCGGCCGGTCGCCTCGCGGTCTTCCTGCTCCAGACGCTTGGCCTTCTTCTCCAGATAGGTGGAGTAGTTGCCTTCGTAAGGGAAATATTTTCCGCGATCGAGTTCCAGGATCCAGCCCACGACATTGTCGAGGAAATAGCGGTCGTGGGTGATCATCAACACCGCGCCGGCATATTCCTTAAGGTGATTTTCCAGCCAAGTGACGCTTTCGGCATCCAGGTGGTTGGTCGGTTCGTCGAGCAGCAGGATGTCCGGCTTCTGGATCAACAGACGGGTGAGCGCGATGCGGCGCTTTTCACCGCCGGAAAGGCTTTCGACGCCCCAATCGGACGGCGGGCAGCGGAGCGCTTCCATCGCGATTTCCAGCTGGTTGTCCAGCGTCCACCCATCGGCGGCGTCGATCTGTTCCTGCAAGGTGCCCATTTCTTCCATGAGCGCATCGAAATCCGCGTCCTCCGGCGGATCGGCCATGATCATGCTGATCTCGTTGAAGCGATCCAGCTTGTCCGCCATTTCGCGCGCGCCGTCCTTCACATTTTCAAGGACAGTCTTGTTCGGGTCGAGTTGCGGCTCCTGCGGCAGATAGCCGACGGTGATATTTTCACCCGGCCAGGCCTCGCCCGAAAAATCGGTGTCGATTCCGGCCATGATCTTCATCAGGGTCGATTTGCCCGCGCCGTTGGGGCCGACAATGCCGATTTTGGCGCCGCGATAAAATTGCAGGTTGATCTGATTGAGGACCGGCTTCGCCGCGCCGGGGAAGCTCTTGGTCATGCTCTTCATGACATAGGCATATTGCGATGAGGCGGACATGGGTGCGCGCTGCTCCGAAAGTCTAAGGTAGGAAAAAAGCGGATTGGAAAATTTGCGCCGGGTTAGCGGACGCGGAACATATTGGCAAATAGGGGAAGGCCCGTTACCCCTCCACCCATGCAGAAAATCCGATCGGGCACGCTGGCCGCCCTGCTCCTTGGCAGCATTTTCACCCCTTCCCTGTCTCTCGCCGCGCCTGCGGACAATGACGTGATTCGGGAGGCGGCGCTAAAGGACGATGTGGCGTGGGACTTCACTGAAGGGCTGACGACCGAAGTCGGCCCCCGCCCGGCCGGCACACCGCAGGAAGCGCGTGCGCGCGACTGGGCGGTGGCAAAGCTCAAGGCATTGGGCTTTTCCAATGTCCGCGCCGAACCCTACACCATGCCTGTCTGGGTTCGCGGACAGGACGAGGCGCGCATCCTGTCGCCCTTCCCGCAAAATCTGGTGCTTGCAGCGCTGGGGAACAGCGGATCCACGTCGGACAAGGGTATCGAGGGCGAGATCATTTACTTCCCCAGTATCGATGCGCTGGAAGCGGCGTCGGCCGCCAGCCTGAAGGGCAAGATTGCCTTTGTCGACCATGGGATGGGGGCCACGCAGGATGGCTCTTCCTATGGCTATTATGGTGCCGCGCGTCGCCAGGGGCCCAGCATCGCGTCCAAAAAGGGCGCGATCGCCATCCTGATCCGATCGATCGGCACTGATCATCATCGCGTGCCGCATACCGGGGTACAGATGTGGGCTGACGGAGCCACGCCGATCCCGGCCGCCGCCTTGTCCGTGCCGGACGCCGAGCAACTGGTGCGGGTGGTGAAGCGGGGCCAGCCGGTGAAGGTTCACCTGACGCTCACGTCGAAAATGTTGAAGGATCAGCCGTCGGGTAACGTCGTCGCCGAAATTCCCGGCAGCGATCCGGCTGCGGGCGTGGTGGTGGCGGCCTGTCACCTCGACAGCTGGGATCAGGGCACGGGCGCGATCGATGATGCGACCGGCTGTGGCATTGCGGCCGCCTCCGCCCTTCAAGTGGCCAAAGCCGGCCAGCCTCGGCGGACCATTCGCGTGTTGATGGCAGGCGCCGAGGAAGTTGGCGGTGACGGCGCTCGCGCCTATTTCAAGGCCCACGGAACCGAGCGTCACGCCTTGGCAATGGAATCGGACTTTGGCGCCGATCGCGTCTGGCGCGTCGATTTCAAGCTGCCGCAGGGGCATGATGACCTGGCCAAGCGGATTGCCATGGCGCTTGCCCCATTGGGTATTGGCGCCGGGCGGCAGGAGGCAGGTGGTGGCGCCGACATTGCGCCGCTGGTGAAGGCGGGCGTTCCGGTCATCGACCTGCAGCAGGATGGCACACGCTATTTCGACCTGCACCATACGCCTGACGATACGCTCGACAAGGTGGACGTCGCCCAGTTGCGACAGAATGTCGCAGCGTGGGCAGTGACGTTGAACCTGGTCGCCAATGCGGCAGAAAGCATGAGCGCTAACTGAACTTTTATAGTAGACAACACCCCGTCGTGTGATTCTGCCACTTCACCGACTTAGAAAAGCATTGATTTGTGCAGCGCACACGTTAATGCGGGTCGCTCGCGTAGGGTCACTCTGTAACGTGCCAGACGCGGCATAATGCTATGGGAGCCGTACACAATGAAGAAGATCGCTGTTGTTTTCGCTTCGGCCAGCCTGATGGCCCTCGCCGCTTGCGGTGAGAAGCCGGCCAACGAGACCGCGAACGCTTCGAACGCTGTCGTCGAAAACGTTGTCGAGAACGCCATGAACGCTTCGGACAATGCGATGGACGCCGCGAATGTCGCCGACAACGCCGCGATGAACGCGATGAACGCTTCGAACGCGATGTAATCTTCGCATTAGCGAGATTTCAGAAAGGGCGGGTCCTTCGGGGCCCGCCCTTTTTCATGGCGTGATCCGGGCGTCGGGCGCGAAGCCGTGCCCTGGCAAATGTCGTAAAAGACATTCCGGTGAATTTTTTCCAACTGATGATCTTTCATGGAAGATCGATTGACGGACCGCTCGTTTCCCGGCTAGGGGCCACGCAGTCGGGGAGTGGCGCAGTCCGGTAGCGCGCCTGCTTTGGGAGCAGGAATACTATGCCGCATCATTGGCTGATTTCCTAGCTTTTTCTGCCGTTTCATTTTCCGGTTCGGGACTATTCCGGGACTCGGTTGCAGCGAGCATCGCCCGCACATCTTCCTCCAGCGCATGAGCATATCGGGCAGTGGTTTTGATATCCTTGTGGCCTAGCAGCTTCTGGACGCCACGGAGATTGCCGCTGGCGCGCAGGTTCCGGGTTCCGGCTGTGTGGCGGTTGTCGTGGAACCGATAATTGTCGATCCCGGCGTCCTTGAGCGCCTTCTTCCACTTCCGTGCCCAGCCCAATTTGCTGAACGGATATCGCTCACCCTTGATGCGCCGGGGACGGTCATCGCGCGGCGGCGAATCACGCTCGGCAACATAGGTAAAAACCTGCGGGCATCCTTTCGGCTGCGCCTTGATGATCGCCACCATCCGCGGCGTCAGTGGAAAGCTATGCGGCTTTCCGCCCTTGGCCCAAACCTTTGCCCGCGCCTCCTTGAAGTCCACATCGACCCAGCGCATAGCGATCAACTCGCTGCGCCTCTGACCCGATAGGATGGCGAACTCGACCAGCGGCTTGAGGCTATCGGGCAGATGCTCGAACAGCCGGCGCTCCTCCTCCGCGGTCAATTCGCGCTCGCGCTCGACCGGCTCGGGAAGGATCAGCTTCTTCCATTTGATGTCAGGCGCTTCGTGACGGTCCGCGCACCAGTTGACGACACGCCTTAGAAGGGTCGTCTCCCGATTGACGCTGGCGTTCTTAACGTCCGCCCGGCGCCTGGCGATATAGTCGTCCATGGCGGTGACAGTGATGTCATGAAGCATCACGTTGCGCCCAAGCCCGCGGACCAGATTGCCGAGCTGATAGAGTTCGGTGTAGTGGTTTTTGTGGAACTTTCCGACGCGATCAAACCAGAGGTCGCAAGCCTTTTCCAGGGTAATGGCTGGCTTGGACTTCTCACCTAGCGCCGCCTTCCGTCGCTCTTCGGCCTCGAATCGCTCCGCATCGCGCTTGGACGTGCAGCCAGTCGATCCATGATACCGACGACCTTGGAATTGGAAGTCGAACTGGTAGAAGCGGCTTTTGGCTGGTTTGTAGAGCGACATGGCGGATTGTCCTGGCGGCGCTGGGATGCGAGATATTCCGCGCAGTCCTCTGGCGTGTAAAATACTTTCCGCGGCGATGGGCGGATATAGCGGATCATCCCGGCGGCGCGCAGGCTACGGAGCGTGCGCGGCGAGACGTGGAGGGCTTTAGCCGCTTCCTTTTCGGTCCACAGTGTCAGGCTCTCGTTGCCCATCACCCCTCCTTCGCCGCGCGGATCATGGCGGACGCAATCATGGCTTGGGTTCCTTGTGCTGGAGGGCGGCGTTAATAGCAGAATAATCAGTGAGGTCGGTCAGAGCCATCGCCTCTGCATCGTCGCCACACATGAGCGCCCTTTCAATTTGGCCGATGCGTTCATGCAACTCCGCTATCTGCGCCTCCAGGGTGCGGGTTGCGCGGCGAAGGCGATAGACCTCTGGCATGTTCGGGAGGTCGTGATTGCTCTCGACCCCGAATTTCTCAGCCTGTTTGATAGCGCAAGGCCCGCAGCGCGCAGTGTCGCCATATTCCCAGCACGCGCCCGGCGTCGGACAAATTCCCTCGACATCATCGCGCCAGAGCAGCCGTTGCGGATCTGACAATCTGCGGCGCTCGCGGTCACTCACCTCAACCTGCATGGTCTGATCCTTTCTGACGGATGGCGTAGAGGGTGATCTTTTCCAACCCAAGCGCTTCCAAAACTTGCGGTTCAGCGGCCCGCTCACCACGGACAAGCTGGCGCATCCTCTCTGGATGCAGGCCATAGTGATCGGCTGCGGCCTTAATGGTGGGGAACGGACAACCCTCGCCTATCTGGCTAGCCATCATCGGTTGCAGAAGCCGAGCGTCAAACGCACCTCTCATGCGGAGGTCGTCGAATAGATCGCGGAATATAGGCTCACTCGCCATGACACCCCTCCCCGATCTCGGAATTGGGTTCGGCGGAGGTGGCTAGGCGGTGAGGTAGACCAACTTTCTCACTAGTCGCGTTGAACTTGCGAGCGGTCGCCTCTGCCAAATCAACACCCATCCGCCGCGCCAACTTATCAAGGCAGATCAGCACATCGCCGCACTCGTCGGCGAAATCCTCTGGTGCAGCCCTTGATCCGCGCCAGCCCCTTTGCTCGCGTTCCAGTTTTTTGACGACATTCAACAGTTCGCCCACTTCGCCGCCTAGTTCGAGAGCATCGAACATAATCCCGGCGTCGTTGCTGACAGTGAGATACGGGTGCGGTCGAGTAAATCTATGCTCCTGCTTATCGAATGGCGGCGAGCAGAAGTTGTTATAGCCGGAGTCATCCGCGCTCGGCCTGTCTTTTCCGCAATGCTCGCAAAGCATCATCGGCTGTCTTGCCCATACGTCATAGCGTTCGGTATTGACCCGCCGCAGTTGGGTGAGAAAATCGTCGCTCACTTCTCTTCCCCCTGCGCTTGAGCATCGGACGCGCGCGAGTTCGAATATCGGCCTTCCTCCCAGCCGTCCGCCCAATCATCGTAGAAGATCGTGCCGCGCTGGCGATTGTTGCGGTCGCTCGGAAGGCCGGCTTTGCCAGCCTTGTTACCGGCAACCCATGCTTGCTGGCGTCGATAATCGCTCACGCTTCACCTCCATCGGCATCGGGGGATTTGGTGGAGGCGAGGATCGAAAGACATGCGTCAATGCCGGATATGACCATCCGCAGTTTGTGACGCCAATCTTCCCCCTCCCCAGCAACAGCAGCGGGCGGGTGGGCGTAGAGGGGGATTATCGTCGGCTTCATTTCCTCAAGCCACGGCTCATTCACCTCCGTCAAATCGACGCGAGTGCAGGAGCGTCCCGCGTTCCACCAGAATTTGAGATAGGCTTTTGGTTCCTCCCCCGCCCCGTCATCGGATCGCGAGAGGGTGGCGAGAGCATCGGCCGCAATATCTATCATCTGGAACACGTTGAGGAGCGGGTGACTATACCGCCCGCTGTTCGCGATCCTCTCCAGCGCCTCAACCAGCTTGTCATTCTGCATGGGGGTTCTCCACAATTCTAAGGGGCAATGGCGGCCTTTGATCCGGCTGCACGTCATCCACCAGCCGATCGCGGTAGCCGTGCTGGACTTCGCAGGTCGGGCAGATCATGCGATGGCTTGCCGGGCCTCCGCACTCGACGAACTGGTCATGGCCGTGGTGGCGGGTCATGAGCGCTCTCCGTATGCGCGGATAATTGCCTCAGCGACTTCTTGCGCAGTTTGCTGTTTTGCATCGCCCACAGCGCCATTTGCGCAGAGCTTCTGCTATCCGGTATCTATCCCACTGGTTTAACGGTATGCTCTTGCCGTCTACGGCCGCCGTAATAGTATCCAGCCAGTCCGATACCGTGGCGCGCAGTTTGGCGTTATAAAGGCGGTCACGATCTTGTTTTGACCAATCCCTATACAGGTCGCCGATGATAGTGTCGGCAAGCATAGTCCCAGCGCTTGCCTTTCGGAAAGGCCACCACCAAGACGCAAACAGGCGAAAGTGCCAAGTCGGCCAGTTGCCCTCCACGAAATAGAATATGCTGCAAAAAGCAGAGGTCAGTGCGAAGAAAGCCCCGCCCATCACAACAAAAAGACACAGCAAAAACATCACCGCCTCCCCACAGGCATGATCCACTGCCGATGCCCACGCATCCGCTCGACACGTTCACGCGGCGGGTTTGTCATCAGGGCCAGCGTCTTGGCGCGCAGTTGCTCGCGCTCGCGGTTCATCTCTGTCATCATAAATCCCTTTCCCCTCGCCACATAAAGCCAGAATGGCGAGGGTGTTGCGCTCTGGCGCCGGGTTAAGAGTGGGTGGCGGGCTGCTTCGCCGGCGCATCGCCCCTCGCAATCGCCGCCATGCGCTTGACAGTCGCGTTCGCGCCAGGGGTGGCCTGGGCGGCAATGCGTTCGAGGCGGTCGCGATAGCTGAGGATCGTGTGGCCGGATTCACGACCGCAATGGCGTGAGTAATCAAGGCTGGCCTTCAACTCGCGGATCTTCGCAATCGCGTCGCTCACCTGATGCGCCAGCGACCGACCCCTGATGCCTTCACGATCCAACAGCCGCGCCGCGTCATCAATGACCGCATCCGCCTTCGCGACAATCCGGTCATGCTCCTTCACCGTCATCAGTCCTAGAAATGCCATGGTGTTTCTCCCTATGCTGCGAGTTCGTCAGACAGCACGATCCCATGACGCGCTGCGTATTCGTGGATGGTGTCGATCAGAGCGCTGAATTGCTCCTTGGATAGCCGGGACGATCGGAACCCGACCGGCACCATGCCCTTGCCGTCCAGCGCCATTTCGAAGCGCTGCGAATGGTCTAGGGCGTGGAGGAAAAGCGACTTCCACACGTCAGGGGTGAGCGTCCGCCCCTCTGGCTTGGCGCGGCTGATTTCCGACAAGAGCGCCCACATAAGGGCGTTTTGATCGACGGTCCGGCGCGCCGCCCGAATGTTGAGAACAGCGCCTTGCGGGGCTTGTTCGATCAGTCGGTGCGCCTGCATCCGCGTGTAGTCACTGCGCAGGATGATGGTGTGTCCGTCAGGCACGGCTATCCTCCCATGCCCTGCGACCTGGCCAAGCGTTCCAATAGGCTTTCGACGCCTCCAGGGCATCGATGCGGAAATTGTCTTCGAAGGTCTGCCAGCCCCAATTGTGCTGCGCCCGGTGATGAGCAGAGCAAAGCGGGATGGCGTATCGGTCAGCGACCTTGATCCCGACGCCCTTGCCGCCCGCATAATCAACGTGTGCGGCTTCGATCCGGCCTTCGCACCCGCCCTTGTCGCAAAGCAGGCAGTTGCGACCGCGAAGCCACTGGAGGAAGGATGGAGCGCGCAGATAGAAATCAGCCTTGTGGCTGTTCTTCTTGCGCGGTGCGAAGGCGGATGACCGGAGCATCAATCGAAGCCCGGCACGTAATCATCATCGAAGCCGGGGATGAACCCTTCATCGCCCTTGCTGTAGCCACCGCCCTGCCCGCCCTGTTTGGGCGCATCGAGCATGGTCAGGACAGCGCCCGGTCCCTGCAACACAACTTCCGTGCTGTAGCGATCGTTACCGCCTTGGTCCTGCCATTTGCGGGTGCGCAGCTGGCCTTCGATATAGACTTTGGACCCCTTGCGCAGGAAGCGTTCGGCGACGCCGACCAAGCCTTCGCCCATGATGGCGATGCTGTGCCATTCCGTCCGCTCCTTGCGATCGCCGGTCTGGCGATCCTTCCAGCTTTCGGACGTGGCGATGCGAAGATTGGCAAGCTTGCCGCCATTCTGGAATGACTTGATCTCAGGATCGGCGCCGAGATTGCCGACGATGATGCACTTGTTGACGCTGCCAGCCATTATGCTGCCACCTTCTCTTCGCGGAAATGGAAGCCGGGAACACCGGCAAGGCGATGCGCCTCAATGCGGGCGTCACGGTCCGCCCAACGCTGGATCAGTGCGTGAAATTCATCCATGAAGGCCGGGTTCTGCTTGTAGTGCCCGTAAGCGAGCGCCCAGCTGTTCGGAGCATCGACCAGATCGGCGTGCCAGATCGAACGAAGGCCTACGGCGCGGACACCCTGCCCGGCGCTGACCTTCACCTTTTCCTTGGCGACACCATCAGCTTCGCGCAGCAGTGCCTTCGCCCCGGCTAGGGCGTCCTCCGCTCGGTCCATGACCGCAAGATCGGTAGTTTCCTTCGCCTCTTCGCGAAGAGCGAAGGCCTCCTTGGCGGCAATCAGCGCGGCATCAGCTGCGGCTTTCTCACGCGCCTTTCGCTCTTCTTCTTGCTTCGTCAGCCATGCCGTGGACAACCGGCCAGTGGCTGCGATGGCCTTCGTCAGGCTACCATCCGGCGTGCCCTTCAGCCCCTTCGCTACATATCCGTTGTTCCAGGACTGAATTTCGGTGATAGCATCATTGTGCGGCTTTTTCTCGGTAGCCGCATTGTCCTTCACCAGTTCGGCGGCCTGTTGCAACGATCGGTGAAGCTTGCCGACCTCTGCCGCCTGCCCTTCGGTTTCAATCGCGACGCCATCGGCCCAATTGGCTACCTCGGTAAGCAGATCCGAGACATGGACATCAATTGCTTCCCGCCCTGACACCTTAACCGCCGGCTCTTCCGGGGGCTGGTTATCGCCGACGACGGCACGCGAGTTGCCCGAGCCTTCCGCCTCCAGCTTGGCGATATGCTCGGTAAGCGCCTTGATTTCTTCAATCCGCTCGGGGCTTTCCCGGTTCAACTTCTTGAGCGCGTTGGTGGCGTATGGGAATGGCATGGTGGCGATCGGGACCGCCCCTTTGCTCGACAGATACATCGTCATTGTCGGTCCTTTCAGTAAGGGATTTCGTCGGCAAGCTCTTCGGAGCGCTGCGGATTAACGGGCTGCTTTTTGGCAATCCGATCATTCAGAGATTTCATCGCGGCAGCGAAATGGGCTGCGGGAAGATCGCGTGCGTTGCTGACCCCAGACGGGGCAAGGAACCTCGCGGGATCGACGCCGGCTTCGCGCATCTTGTCCTCAAGCATCAGTTCCTGTTCGGGGCTGAGTGTTTCTGCCTGCTGACGGCGAGATTCTGTCTTGCGGTCTTGCGTCGGAGCTTCGGTAAAATAGGCATCCTGGACGCTGTCGAAGCCTTCCAGCGGAACCTCTTCGGCAGGGGTTGTCGAAAGGCCGGCGTTCATCATAACAACGACATGCGCAAAGGCAGACCGGCACGCCCTGCTAATCGCGCGAGTTTGCGCCATCGCGCGGATCGCATAGTCCGCCCGCTTGGGCATTTCCTTGTCGAACCAGACTTTTTCGCCGCGCTTCTGGCCCCATTTCCATGAGCGCATGGTTCCGCCATACCAAGTAGGCTCGTCTTCACCGACGAAGCCTTCAGCCTCGGCGATAACCGCGCCATCGGACATGCGGCGAACCTCGCCGATGGCGCGAACGCCGCCCTCAACCTTTTCGACAGCCCGAGCCGACGCAGTGCATCCATGGGCGATGGCGATGGCCTGCCAGCCCTCTACACAGACATAGTTTCGGTCGCCCAGCTTCTTCGCGGTGTTGACCACGATGTCCTTGCAGAGGCTCGCCGCGTCAGTGGAGGCACGATAGGCGTCAACATTGGTTTGAGGATGGATAGGGACAAGCGCATTCATTGCTCGTTGCCTTTCGGTTGATAGAAGGGATCGGGATCGTTCCGGCCTGCCTCAGCAGCAGCGACGATCCAGGCGACAGGGATAGAAGCCCGGCAGGGGCGAGACGGGGACCGGCTCGACGGCGCAGCCGCGACAGCCCGACCCGAAGGGGTCGCCCGGCTCATGAGAACACCACCCAAGCCATCGCAAAAACGATCCCGGCAGAAACAATCGCCTCACCTGGCGTCATGCGCTCAAACGGGCCGGGGTAGCGGAGGGCGGATAGGATGCGGGTCATCAGAAGCCTCCCATCAGCTGGTCACGGCGGCTCTGCGCGCGCCATTCTTCCGCATCGGCGGCATCCTCGTCCCAATCAGCCAAGCATTCGGCGATCAGTTCGTCAGTCGCCTCGTAGTCGTCGGGAAGCGGGCATCCCTCGATCACCTTGATATCGTCAATTTCGACGGTCGCGGGTTCGGGCGGGTCGATATGGTCGCCGCAAAAGCCTTTGTGGCCAGTGTAGCTGACGCCAACATAGGCTTCGCATTCACCGCCCTGGCTGCCATGCCACATGATGCTGGTCTTCAGATATCCCATCACTAAGCCCCCACCTTCTTGATCGCCGCAGCCACGGAAATCACATCGTGGCGCAGGGCATCGTTGAACTCTTCGACAGCATCCCACTGGGCATCGGTCATTTCCGAAAGGCCGATCATGGAATGGTCGCAAATGGCTTCTTCGCGGACGCCCTCAATGATCGCGTAGAGGCTGGCGCTGGCCTTCTCGATGATGGGCCATGCTTTCTCAAAGGTGCGCTTGTCCGCCTCGCACAGGTCGTGCTCCGTGGCGTAAAGGCCCAACCACGCACGGATAACCGGAGCAGCGCTGGCGACCCACTGGTTTGCCCGATCAGCAGCATGCTCAAGGGATTGGGTGGCGTTCATAATCATTCCACCCCTCCCACGCTGGTATCAATGGGGTCGAGGTCGGTGGACTTGGCGCGCTCGGCCAGCATGGCGTCGGCGATGGCATATGCCTTGGCGGCAAAAAGCTGTTCCATGCTGGAGACGCCGTCGGGATAGCCAAAAGCCGCATCACCGGCGCACTGACGAACGACCGCGCCAACCGCCTGACCAGCGAACCAGTCCCGCAGGGTCATCCCGGGCCTACCCTCATAGGCGTTGAAATCGCCCGGCACTTCGGGAAACGCACTCGGATTATCCATCTCAAATCTCCTTCTGCTGGGCGATCAGGCGGCGATCGACGCGGGGCGGTTGCCAAAAATCAGCCCGCGCAGCCGGTCATATTCGGCGCGATCGTCGCCATCGTTCAGGTTGAAAATCGCTGGCTTGGCAGACGCGGCGTCAATCACCTTGTCGACACTGTCGAGGACGCCGGCAGCCAAAGTGCGACCATCGCGACAGGCCTGCGCGTCGGCCAGAAGCGGGTTCAGGTAATCGTTGCAGATGGCGTTGAGGCGCTGATACCGCCAGTCCGCGTCATCGTAGCAAAGCCATTCGTCGCGAGTGTTGTAATAGCCGCGTTCGTGTCGGATGCACTTAACCGGCGCGCTCGCAATGCCGCGGAGGATCGCCAGTGCTTCGGGTTGCTGGTGCCAGGGAGCCATCTGTCCAATCTCCTTCGGGTGATCCCGGTTGGTGAGATTGGTTGTCACAGATTGTGATGGTGGCGTCAAGCGGAAATATCACATTTTGTGATTTGCCTGCTCACAGTTCGCGAATCGCAGCCTCTCAAGGCGCGATCGTAGGCGTTTTTCTTAGCTGTAGGAAAGTGGTGTGGCGGTTTTAGCCGTCAGTGCCGGTGCGAACCAGCGCCTTGGCGACTTCGGCGAGCTGGCGGCGCTGCCCAGGGTCAGCATTCATCCAGATTTCAAGGATATCTGTAGGCAGGCTGTTCGGATCGTGGTCAAGCAAATGGCCCGGACTAATCTTCAAGGCGTCCGCAAGCCTGCGCAGCCATTTTGCGGATAGGCCTCGCTCGCCGCTTTCGAGATAGCCGATCATGTTCGCGTTGGTGCCGACCTCTGACGCAAGCTCTGCCTGCGTCAGCTTACGGTATTCCCGCCACGCCCGAAGATGGTTCGGGCCGCCATTCTTCGACTGATCGTCCATGGTCACAATATGCCATGGCTGCAAAGCTGGGTCGCCACACAGGCTGTGACATTTAGCTCTTGCCTTCAAAGTCACAATCTGTGACAAGGGCTCATGAGCAACGCACCCAGCGCACAATCCATCTGCGAGGCCGTTGGCATCAGCCCGTCCTATGCGAACAAGATCATCGGCGGGCATCGCGTCCCGCCTGTCAGCCTGGCCATCGCTATCTATCGAAAGTTGGGCTGGCGTCACCAGACGATCGCAAAGATGCGCGACGACGATATCAAGGTGCTTGAGCGCCATAATCCATGGACGCCCCCCGCCGCCCGCGCCCCTCGCGAAAGGAGTGCGGCAGCGTGAGCAATATTCCATACGCGAGCCTTGCTGACATGCAGGCATGGGCTGAAGCCGTAATGGCGCGCAATCCCGACTTCATCATAGGTGACGACTATATGCGTCGCTGGTGGGTGATCCCGCGCAACAAGTCCTGCAACGTCTACCTGCACGACATTCGGCAGTCCGACGACGACCGGGCCATGCACGATCACCCGTGGGCTAATACCAGCTTTCTCATCGCCGGTACCTATATCGAGCATACGCCGGAAGGCATTTTTACCCGTGTTGCCGGTGACGTGATCGAACGCGCTGCCAATGCGCTGCATCGCCTTGAGGTCATCCCCGGTCAACGCGCCATCTCGCTTTTCATGACTGGCCCGACAGTTCGCGAGTGGGGCTTTGCCTGCCCGAAAGGTTGGGTCCACTGGACTGACTTCGTGGACGCTCGCGATGCGGGGCAAATCGGTCGTGGCTGCGGAGAGTACGCATGACCCGCGCCCCCGCTCCAAGCCCCGACTTCCTCTGCCGCGCCTGCAAGCGCCGGATCGACGTATGCACATGCCCGGACGTGGTCGCCGCTGGCGTCGTGCCGAGCGGGAGGGGGTGAGGGATGGCTGTTATCCAGGTTCAGCATTCGTCCGACCATGATCATGACGGAAAATGGTTCGATATTGAGCATGTCGCTGATGACTGGGTTAGCGAGATTGGGCTGGATCGCGAAGCTTACATAGCCACGCGCATGGCGACGTTCCGGAAAGCCTACGGTCGTCCTGTCAGATTGGTCGAGGCCTAAATGCCCCACCACCCGCAAAGCAACGGCAGCGATGGGTTGGGCACTGCACTCCCCCACACCAGCGCGCCCCATGCTGGTGCCGACGCCCGCCGCGAACCCTCTCCCACCATGCCGGGCGTCGGGAATGTTTCTGTCAATCACGTAGATCATGGGATTTGAGATAATGACTGAGCGGAACAACATCTCATCTCGCACATGCGAAATCACGCAGGCGGTGGAAGCGGGCCAACTGGCGATGTTTCGCCTTGCCGAGCGCAATCACGGCCTGTCGCTCAAGATCCTCGCGCTGGAGAGCGGCATCCCTCACGGGACGCTGCGCTCCTACGCGCAGGGCACGGCAATGCCGGTGTCCGCGCTGGTGAAGCTGTCGGGCGTGATCCCGAACGAACTGACCAGCCTCATGCTCGATCCGGGCGGCAAGGTTCTCGCTGATGCGGAACAGGACGAAACGGACATCGATGATCTGGCCCGCGCCGCCGTCGATATCCTCCAGCGCTATGTTTCCGCGCGCCACCCTGATGGGCCTGGTGGCATCCGCATCGTCCATAGCGAGGTGTCAGACATCAAGATGGCCGCTGCCGGACTACAGGATCGTGCGGGGAAGGTCGCATGAGCCAGAACCGTAGCACCGCTGTCATGCAGCGCCGCGTTGAGGCGCATAACTCGCTGGACGATTTCCCTACGCCGCCTTGGGCGACGCGCGCGCTGTGCGAATGGCTTGGGTCAGAGCTGGGCACTGATTTGTCAGCAATGGCTGTGCGCGAGCCGTGCGCAAATCGCGGTTTTATGGTTAGGCCGCTTGGAGAGTATTTCGGCGCGGTCATAGCGAGCGACGTTCACGATTACGGCTATGGTTTTGCGATCGAGGACTTCCTGTTTCCAGGACAGATTCCGCCAGTCGATTTCACATGCATGAACCCTCCTTTTCGGCTGGCAGAGCAATTTGTCGAGCGCGCGCTGGCAACATCACGCGTGGGGTGCGCCGCTATCCTTCGCAGCGCCTTCCTTGAAGGGGTTGGTCGTTTCGAGCGCCTCTATTCCAATCGCCCCCCGTCGTTCGTTTTGCAATTTGCTGAGCGAGTTCCGATGGTCAAGGGGCGCGTAGATCCTGAAGCAGCCAGCGCGACGTCATATGCATGGCTTATCTGGTTGCATGACCAGCCAGAATCCCGGCTTCGCTGGATTGCCCCGTGCCGCAAGCGCCTGGAGCGCGCCACCGACTATCCGGACGCCGCCGCATGACCCCGCCCGCCACCATGCAGGATGCCGTCAAGGAAGCGGCGCGGAAGGCGCGGCGGGATCGCGTGCCGCAATATCGGCACATGAGCGACCGGGCCGCGCATCAAATGGCGATGAAGGCTGCGCGGGAGCAGGCTCGATGATCCGCGCTCTCCTCAACCGCTGGGCTGCCCGCCGCCTGTCCGCCGTCGCACGTGAGCATCGCTTGTCGGAGCGGGAGCGTGTGCGGGCAAAGGCTCGCCAGATGCGCGACCAGCTTGACCTCCCGCCTCTCCCTATTCTTGGCCGAGAGGGAAATTGAGCATGTCCGTTCGTGAAGTATGGATGCCGGTCCCCGATTATGACGGGCTTTATGAGGCCAGTAATCTTGGCGCGATCCGGCGTGTTGGATCCGATCAACCATTAATCCAAGTGGACGGTGGCAACGGCTACCTTGTGGTGAGCCTGTCGCGAGACGGTGTTACCCGCATGTTTCGGGTTCATCGGATCATTCTGACCGCATTCTGCGGTGCAGAGCCATTCGATGGAGCAGTAGCCGCGCATAACGATGGCATACGTTCGAACTGCCAGCTTACCAATCTTCGCTGGGCCACCCCAATCGAAAACCAGGCTGACCGGAAACGGCACGGTACGCATATCTGTGGAGCCGATGTTTTCGGGGCGAAACTTACTGACGAACGTGTCCGGGAAATTCGTGCGCTGATAGCCAAAGGCTACCGAGGGCCGCAGATCGCAAAGTCATTCGGCGTGTCCGTCTCGACAATTCATCTCATCCGCAACAATCGAATTTGGAGGCATGTCGCATGAGTGACAATGTAGCTGTTGAAGTCCTGCGCCAGCACATCGAGGCCATCGAACGGCTAGAATCCGAGAAGACCGGAATCGGTGACGACATCAAGGACCGATATTCCGCGCTGAAGGCTGAGGGCTTCGACGTTAAGGCGTGCCGCAAGCTGGTCGCCATGCGGAAGAAGCGCACCGATGAGCGCACGCAAGAAGAGGCTGTGCTGGCGACCTATGCCGCGGCGCTGAATATGCAGCTGGGGTTTGATATCTGACCGTGCGTATCGAACTGCCTTGGCCACCGAAGCAGCTGATGCCGAACTTCAAGCGCCGGCACCACTGGTCGAAGTATAGCGGTGCGACCCGCTATTACCGCAAGACCTGCTGGGCGCTATCGCTGAACCTTCTCGACGCCTCGGACATGGAGGCTTTGCCGCTTGTCATCACGTTCAACCCACCTGATCGCCGGCGGCGCGATGACGATGGATGCATTGGCGCGTTCAAAGCGGGCCGGGATGGCTTGGCAGACGCCTTCCGCTGCGACGACAATATTTTCCGTCCGACCTATCGCTTTGGCGAGCCGGTAAAGGGCGGACGCGTAACGGTGGAGGTGCTGCCGGCATGACCACCATAGAGCGCGCCTCTGTCCTTTCTGGCGTTCCTGTGTGGCTTCTGCGAAGCGACTGCCGCTTGCGTGGCCTGTGCCTCGTTCGCTTCGCTGTCATGGCCGCCATGCGTCGTAAGGGAATGACCCTGCCGGCGATAGGTCATGCCATGCGCCGCGATCACAGCACGGTCCTGTCCGGCATCCGCAAGGCCGATGATTATGCGGCGCGCTACCCTCGGTTCATGGCTTTTGTGGAGGCGCTGGCGTGAGCATCCGCATTATGTCCGAGGTGTGGGATATCGACCTGCCCGACAGCGAAAAGCTGGTAGCGCTCGCCCTTGCGGACTGGTGCAACGATCAGGGCGAATGCTGGCCATCGGTTCCACAGATCGCCCGCAAGTGCAGCAAGAGCGAGCGGACTGTTCAAGGCGTCACCGCTTCGCTCGAAGCCAAGGGCCATCTCACTCGGTTGATGATCCCAGGCAGGGGCTGCCGATACCACCTTCACCCCCGCAAGGAATGCACCACAACCCCCGCAGCCACTGCACCAGTAAACCCCCGCAAGCGCTGCGCCCCCGCAAAGAATGCACCGGTGCAGGGAACGACAGATACCCCCGCAGCCGCTGCGCCCAATACGTCAGTAACCACCATATCCTCAGAAGCTAAAGCTTCTTCGGATAGGCGCGCGAAGCCTGTGAACGAAAATTGGCACAGACTTCCTGAGGGCTGGACGCCAACCAAACCCCTGCCGACCGAATTGGCAGCTAGGGTCACGCAGTGGCCACCAGGCAAAATCGAAAACGAGTTGAGCGCCCTCCATGATTGGGCGGCGAACGCCAGCAACGAGCGCGGGAAGGGCCGAAAGCTGGATTGGGACAAGGCATACCACGGCTGGCTGAGGCGGGCCGACGAAGATTGGAGGCGACGGAATGGATCAGGATCAAGACCAGTTCAGCAATCCCCGGACGGACGCGCCATGGGACGAACAGAAGCGGCAGCACGCCAAGCTCTTGCGCGCCTCTCTGGAGGAGGAGGTTTCAGCCCTTCAGGCCAAGCTCTCCCCTCGCCCGATGGACGAAATCATGGCGGCCCTGTCGCGTTGCCTGACTCTGACCGCCCCTTCCGGCATGTCGCAGGAAGATAGGTTGGAATGGCTCACCGTTGCGGCGATGGAGTTGACCGCTGTGCCATCGGTGATCTTCGATGACGCCTGCGCAGAAGCCCGACGGACCTGCGACCATCCCTCGAAGATCGTGCCGGCTATCATCGGCTATAAGCCGCCTGTCTGGCTATCGCAGGGGTTCTTGCGGTCCCGATTGCATGAGGCGCAGCGCAAGCTGGAAAACGTAAATGCCCCGCGCATCGAGCAACAGCAGGATGATGAGGAAGATCGCCGCGGCGTCGCAAGCAGCATGGGCGAATTGCTCAAGGAAATGCAGGCCAAGATGGCCGCGCAGGGCCAGGTCTGATGCAATGCCCGCCAACCCAGGCCGCAACCCCTTCGCTGGCAATGACAGTCCGCCGCTGGTGGACATCCGCTATCGCTGCGGCCTCGTCGCTCGCGCTGTCGATCCGAACAAGCGCAGGTGGACGCCATGGCCAGGGAGGACGGACAGCTTCGACATCGTATCGTGGCAGCCGGCGACAGGCAAGGATTACGAGCTGGTCTGGCCGACCTGATTGGGCGGAGTTTTATTGGAGGGTGATGGAATGGTGAGCATCCACGTCACCCGTCACGCTGCGGATCGGTATCGCGAGAGAGTGTGCGACACTACTCATGACCAAGCGGTCGCAGCACTCTCAAGCGCGACGATCCAGCGAGCAGCAAGTTTCGGTGCCCGGCATGTCATCCTGAGCGGCGGTCAGAGGGTCGTGATCCAGGACGGGCGCGTCATTACGGTACTGCCCAAGGGATGGAGCAAGGCATGTGCGATCAAGGAGCGGGAATGATGGCAAGCGTGGCGCGTGACTGGCAGGCTATGGAAATGCTGCCCGACGATCGGCGGGACGGTCGCGATGTGCTGCTGTGGGCCGATGGATATGCGGCGATATGCTCATGGTGCGATGGATGGCGCGATGCCGTTGGGCGCGAGATCATGGCGCCGGCGGCTTGGGCCGATATTGTGGAACCGGAAGGAGTTGGGGGATGAGACCCTACCCGCCTGAAGATTTAACGACGTTCTCGGAAATTGAAATGGCGGACCGATTCATCCCCGCGCCCGACGTGCTGGACTGGCTGCGCGACACATTTCTGGATGTGGGGAGCGAACTGTTCAACGCCGATCACGCTCACCTGCGCGACGCCAAGCTGGGCATCCTCTGGACCAATTGCGACAACAGCCGGAACATGCGCAGCGTGATTGGCCAGGCCGAATTGATGCCGCCCATGGCGATGGGGAAGTGGCAGCGTGCGCGAGCCATGCAGCAGGTGGAAGAATGGTTCGGCGGTATGCCGGACTTCTTGATCACCTTCAGCGCACCGGCTGCGCACGGGATGGACGACGCATCGTTCTGTGCCTTGGTCGAGCATGAGCTTTATCACTGCGCACAGAAGATGGACGAGTTCGGGATGCCCAAGTTCAAGCAGGACGGAACGCCGTCCTTTGCGATCCGCGGGCATGACGTGGAAGAGTTCGTCGGCGTCGTGGCCCGCTATGGGGCGATCGATCCCGGCGTCGCTGCCATGGCCGAAGTCGCGAAACATAAGCCGCTGATTGGCGCGGCATCAATCGCTGGAGCGTGCGGCACATGCCTGCGCACGGCAGCTTGACGGACATTTGACGCATGGCATCCCGGCAACCCACAATCCCAGACGAGATCAAGCGCTTCATCATTAACGCGCTGGCAGCCTTTGATACGCCCAGCCAGGTCGTTGCGGCGGTGAAGGAAGAGTTCGGCGTTGAGGTGTCACGTCAAGCGGTCGAGGGGCACGACCCGACCAAGCACGCTGGCCGCAATCTAGCGGCGAAATGGCGCGAGATGTTTGAAGCGTCGCGGGCAGGCTTCATCAACGAGGCGACAGCTGTCCCGATCGCTCACAGGTCCACGCGCCTTCGCGCGCTCTATCGCATGGCTCAGGCTGCTGAGCGCAAGGGCAACTATCCGCTAGCCGCAGCTCTCAATAAGCAGGCGGCCGAAGAGATGGGTAATGCTTATACCAACCGACGCGAGCTGACGGGGCGGAATGGCGGCCCGATCCAAACCGAGGACCGCACCCCCGCAAACCTGATCGAGGAGGCGAAGCGCCTTGGCATCGACCCTGCCGCAATCGGCCTCTGACGATCGTGCTGCACGGCTTGCCCTGCTCGCCGCAGTCGTTGCCGATCGAAAGGCCAAGGCGCTGGCGCCGGAAGGGAAGCTGCTGGACTTCGCACGCTGGTATTTCCCCGAGCGCGAGGGGATGGAGTTCATCGAAGGCCCGCATCATCGCGTTATCGGCGAGACGCTGGACCGGGTGCTGGCAGGCGAGATCACGCGGCTGATCATCACCGTTCCGCCGGGCTACACCAAGACCGAAGCTGCGGTGGTGAACTTCATCGCCAAGGGCTTCCATGTGAACCCGAAAGCCCGCTTCATTCACTCCACCTTTTCCGATGATCTGGCGCGCGAGAACAGCGACAAGGTGCTGCAGCTGATCGCGCTCGATTCCTACCAGTCGGTTCGCGCCGTGTCCGTCCGCGTGGATAGCAAGGCCAAGGACAGGTGGAAGACTGTCGAGGGCGGCGGGATGCTCGCCAAAGCCGCTGGCGGCCCTATCACCGGCTTCCGCGCCGGCTACATGGATCGCAGCATCTTCACCGGGGCGCTGGTGATTGACGATCCGCTCAAGCCTGATGACGCATTCTCGGTCGCCAAGCGCAAGACGGTGAACCAGCGCGCGACCAACACCTTCCGTTCGCGCCTTGCCCATGATGATGTGCCGATCATCGTCATCATGCAGAGGCTTCATGCGGATGACTTCGTTGGGCACTTGCTGACCGGAGGCACCGGCGAAAAGTGGCATCATCTCAATCTGCCGGTGATCATCAACAACGCGGACACATACCCGCCGGAATGGACGCACGGCATCCCGATCGATCACGGCTTGCCCGATGGCCCGCTATGGGATGAAAAACATGATGAGGCGGAAATCGAAGTGCTGAAGGCTGACGCCTACACCTTCGCCAGTCAGTATATGCAGCGTCCCGTTTCGATCGAGGGCGCGCTGTTCGACATGAGCGGCTTCCGGTTCTGGAGCGAGCTTCCGGCGTTCGAATATTACACGATCTACGCCGACACCGCGCAAAAGACCGGGGAGCGCAATGACTATTCCGTCATCCAGCTATGGGGGAAGGCGCCGGCGGGGATTTATCTTGTCGATCAGGTTCGCGGTAAATGGGAGGCGCCCGAGCTGGAAAAGACCGCGCTCGCTTTCTGGGCCAAGCACAAGGGCAAGAACGTGCGCGGCTTCAAGGTGGAGGACAAGGTGTCGGGCACTGGCCTGATCCAGCAACTTCGCCGCCAAGGGGTTCCGATCAGCGGCATTCCGCGCGGCACGGACAAGAACAAATTCACGCGCGGCCTTGATGCGGCACCATGGATCGCAACAGGCATGGTCCACCTCCCCGCCGATGCAAACTGGAAGACGGCGCTTTTGGCTGAGCTTCAGATGTTCGACGGACTAGGGACCGGGCACGATGACCAGGTTGACCCGCTCATGGATGCGGTTGCCGAGATGCTGGGCGAGATGAACAGCAAGTCGGGCTGGTTCTTGTAAGCAACATCATTGCGAATTATCGCGCCATGAAGTAACTATCTTTCATGGTCGGACAATCATCCATCATCGGCAATGCAGCAACGTTCATGCGCGACAGGGTTCGTCGCATGTTTCCGTGGGCCTACGCGGCCAGTTCAAAGCATGACTACGCCAAGGATTATGGATGGCCCGAATGCCTTGAGTTCGAGCATTTCCACCGCCTCTATAAACGTTCGAGCCTTGCTGCCGCAGCGGTTGACAAGACGATCGCTAAGACCTGGCAGACGATGCCGGCAATTTGGGAAGGCGAGACGCCCGGAGAGACGCCAGCGGAAGCGGATATCTCCAAGCACTTCGCCAAGCGAAACCTCTGGCGCGCGCTTATGGACGCGGATCGCCGCAGTATGGTCGGGTGCTATGCCGGCGCTATCCTGCTGCTACGCGATGGCAAGACGCTGGATCAGCCTGTTGACCGCGTCGCCAAGGGCATCGAAAGCCTTTCGTCGATCATCCCGGCATGGGAGGGGCAGCTAACCGTTGCCGAATGGGATCAGGACGAGACCAGCGAAACCTATGGCGACCCGCTGTTCTTCCAGTTCGATGAGCAAGCCGTAGGCGATCCGCAGAATGTCGGCCGTCGGCAAGTCCGCATCCATCGCGATCGCATCCTGATTTTCTCTGACGATGGGACGGTGAATTGCTCGTCTGCGCTCGAGCCGGGTTTCAATGACGTGTCCGACGCCGAGAAAATCAAGGGGGCTGGGGGCGAAGGCTTCTGGAAGTCGGCTCGTGGCGCTCCGATGCTCGAAAGCAAAGACGGCTTGAGCATCGAGGATATGATGCGCGGCATGGGTGTGGCAACGCCAGATGAAATCCGTGACAAGCTCAATGACAAGGTTGATGAGTTTCAAGCTGGATTTGACAAGGCGTTCATGTTGTCGGGCTTCACCGCCAAGCCGCTCACCATCACCCTGCCCCAGCCCAAGGAGTTCTGGGAACCGTGCGTCCAGTCATTCGCCGCGTCCATGTCGATCCCGTTCAAGGTTTTGGTCGGCAACATCACTGGTGAGCGCGCTAGCACCGAGGACGCGGCGGAATGGGCGCAGACCAACATGGCCCGGCGCGCAAACCGCATCGTGCCTATCCTCAACGACATGCTTGATCGCCTCGTCCGCTGGGGCGTGCTGGAGGCAAGGCCGTGGACGATCGGATGGGACGATCTGCTAGACGCCTCGCCTGACGAAAAGATCGACCGCGCCGTCAAGATGGCGACCATCAACCAGACGCTGGGCAGTGAGCCTGCGTTCATGGCTGACGAAATTCGTGAGGCCGCCGGCTTCAAGCCTGCCGATGAGGTCAAGGGATTCGATGAGTTTCTGCGCGACCGACAGGAACGGCAGCGTCGTGCAGCGGAAGATGGGCCGGTTCAGACTATTCCCGATGAGGTGACGGAATGAATTTTCCTGATCATCTTGTGGCCGGCAAAGTGCCGCCATGCCGCATCTTTCTTGACGGTGTAGAGCAAGAGAAAGTCGTGGAAGCGCATCTGTCCGAAGCGTGGCTAATCAAGTTTGTTGCTGATGAAGACGGTATGCCACTCGTCAATGGCGACAAATTTGCAACTGAGCGATTGTCCGGCGTCGTCACGGCCGAATGGATCGAGGAATGACCATGAGCAAACAAGTCCGCGTAAACGTCCGCCACGCGATCAACAGCGCAGCAATCCGCCGTGAGCGCCGCGACGGCCGGGATTACATCATCGTGCCCAGCGCAACCATGCCCGATGGGATCGTCATGAACCGGGTGCGCTATCCCGCAGACGAGATTGCCAAGGCGTTCGGCAGTCTGGAAAACACGCCCGCCCCGCTTGGTCACCCGACCATCGAAGGCACATTCGTGTCGGCGAAAGACCCTGAGGGCCTGGCACGCGGGTGGATCGGGGCATGGAACCGGAACGTCCGCCGCGAGCAAGGGCGCGTGTTCGTTGACAAGGTGATCGACGTGGCGACCGCTAACCAGCTCGACGGCGGCAAGGCGGTGCTTGAGGCGATCGAAAAGGGTGCGCCGATCCACAGCAGCACCGGCCTCTATGCAATGATGACTGCGGTGGAAGGCGAAGACGGCGTGGATTGGGAGGCGTCGGAAATCGTCTTCGATCATGACGCGATCCTCCTTGGCGAAGAAGGGGCGGCGACCCCGGCGCAGGGCGTCGGCCTCATGGTCAATGCCGCGTCCGCACCCGACGGCGAAAAAATCGACGTGATCAACTCGTCATTCGCCGACGACATCGACCGGGAGATTGACTGGTCCGTTGATAGTTTATTGCGCGCAGTTGAACGAAAAGAACGTTTGCCATTGCTTGAACGCATTAAAACAATTATCGTGCGAGCAGTTCAGGGCGACCCGACGCCCGAAACCACACCGGGCGCTGCCCTGAACGCAGAGGACGAACCTATGGATAAGGCTCAGTTTGACGAGCTTTCGGGCAAGGTGGCGGCGCTGGCCGAAACCGTGTCCGGCCTTGATGAAAAGATCGGAACCGCAGTCGCGAACGCGCTCAAGCCGATGCTTGATGCGCAGGAAGCGCAGGCGCGGGCCGCCAAGGACAAGGAAGAGGCTGATCGCCTCGAACTGGTCAACAAGGTGGTGGAAGCTGGCTTGCTTGATGAGTCTGTCGCGAAAGAGGCGACCGCTCCGGTGCTGAACGCGCTGCTCTCCACCGCGCCGAAGCAGGCCCCTGCCATCCGCCTCAACGGCGCATTCACGGGCAATGGCGGCAAGCAGCCCGTCTACGCTCTTCCTGAGGGGGACTGATCCATGGCACGTTACTCTCGCATCCATCTCGGCCCGGCGCGCAAGAACGACCCGCAGGTTCGTGAAGCCGAAGCAGCCGCAGCCATTCTGCCGGGTTCGCTTGTCGTCCTGAACGGCGCTGGTCGCTTTGCACTGGCCGGCGCAACCACGGTAGGCAAGGTCTGGCTCGCGCAGGAAAACTATCTGGCGCAGAAGGGCGTCGATGTGGCTTACACCGCTTATGCCGCCGGCCCTCCGGTGGTTGACGGTGACACGGTGATCGGCCTCGAAATGCAGGACGACACGCACTATGCGGCGCGCGTTGCAACCGGCGTCAACATCACCGCAGCCGGCACGGCTCTGACGCCCGGCGCTAACGGCACGCTCGCCATTGCTTCGACCAGCGACCTTGTGGTGGCCTATTCGGACGAAGCCTACAACAACACCAGTGGCAGCAGCCAGCTTGTCCGCGTCCGCCCGGCGGCGTCGGCTAGCTACCTGTCCGCGTCGGCATAAGGGGCAAGGTCAATGCGTTATTTCTCGAAAAACCTGGTCGCGAACAGCCGGCCCCATCAGGCATGGTGGAATCAGGTCAACGCCCAGCGCGACGCATTCATTGCGGCCGAAGGTGCTTTGGCTCCGCTCATGGCCAATGCCTTGGGCGTCGCAAATGCCGCTGCGGTTCTGCCGCGCGACGCATGGTTGGAGATGGACACGATCACCCGCCGCGTGATGCGCGACGATGAAGGCCAGACCTACATGGCTGACCTGATGCCGCTCGCCCGCCCGATCAACATCGGCAAGATCGTGTTCCAGCATCGTGTTTCAGGTGATGCCGGCCTCGTTCGCCGTTCGATCAGCGGCAAGGTGCCAGAGGTGCTCGGCAAGGTCGATTATGACTACCGCAACACGCTCGTTCCGATCTTCAACACCGGCTATGGCCGTTCATGGCGCGAATGGAATGGCCTCCAGTCGGAGAATTTCGACGCTCTGGCCGACGACCAGGAAGCACATACCGCTGCGATCCGCGAGGATATGGCGGACTATGCGCTCGATGGCGACCTGACGATGAAGTTCGAAGGAGCGACGGGCTATGGCATCCGCAACCATCCCTATGCGAAGGCGATCAACCTCGGCTCCGGTGCCGGCGGTGCGAACATCGACCTCACCGACCCGACGACCACCGCCGACGAGATCGACGCTTTCTTCACCGGGGCGTTCGGGGCGATGCTGGATGCCAATCTCATCACGGCTCCGGTCAACCTCTACATCTCCCCCGAAATCGCCCGCAATTGGGATCGTCAGTATTCGGGTGCAGCCGGGTTCAAGGGTGGTCGGATCATGGACTTCCTGCTCACCAACCGCCGCATCGCGAAGATTGCGGTCACCTACAAGCTGTCGGGCAACGAGTTCTTCGGGTTCGTGCCCAACAGCAACTATATCCGACCGCTTATCGGCATGGCGGTTTCGACCACGGCGGCGGTTCGCCTCAACCCCGTGGACGATTACAACTTCCTTGTCATGGGCGCGATGGGCCTCGATATCCGGGCCGACATCAACGGCAAGTCCGGCGTGTTCTACAGCACCGTCGTGAACTGATCGGGCCATCCCGGCACGTAAGGTCTGAGGGGGCGGGGCTTAACGGTCCCGCCCTTTTGCATAGGAGAATGGACATGAAGATCAGGATCATCGCGGGCGGCATCTTCGGAGCGTTGGGCGAATTGCCGATCGGCACCGAACTCGAAGTTAGGGAAGCGCCGGCAGGTTGGGCCGGGCGGTATGAAATCGTCGGCAAAGAGCCGGCGAAGGAAGCGCAGCCCGTCACCAACCCCGCGAAGGACGAAGAAGGCGAAAAGCCGACGCGCCGCGCTCGCCCGAAGGATTGACGCATGGCCGCCTACGGCACCGACCAAGGCTTCACCGATTGGCTGGCGGAACAGGGCTATTCCCTGCCCCCGTCAGCCCCATCGCCTGCCGTCCTGCGCGCGCGTGGGAGCGCCTATGTTGATGGCTATGAGGCATTTTGGACCGGCTATCGCACCAATGGCGTGATGCAGGAACTTGCCTGGCCGCGCACCGGGGCGACGGTGAACTGCGTGCAACCTGTCCCTGTCGATGCAATCCCGCCCGCAGTGGTGAACGCATCCTATCGCGCTGGCTGGCTTGACGCACAAACACCCGGCATCCTCATCGGATCGTCTGCATCCCTTGGTCAGCGGGTCAAGCGCGAGCTGGTTGAGGGCGCTGTCGATGTCGAATATTTTGATGACGGCAAGGCAGAGCGTAGTGGCGGCCCGTCGTTCATAGACAGCCAGATCGACGGGTGGCTGTCCGCCTTCATCTGTGACGACAGCAAGGGCATGGCGTTCATGTGGACGCTGGGAAGCTGACATGGCTGACATTTACGAGCGGATGCGGGCGACTGCCCAGCGCCTCCTGGCACCGACCAGCCAAGGCGGATACGGGCAAGGCAGCATCTTGCTTGTTACCGAAATCGACGGACCCCCGCCATCGCTGCCATGGGAGCCGCCTGCCACATCGACGCGGCAAGTCACGGTCCTGAGCGGTGCCGTTCGCGGCGTCGGTAAGGAACTGATCGGGGCACCTGTTGAAACTGGCGGCCAGATCGTGGCGACCGACCTGCAAGTCATCGTCGCGCCTTGGGGTGGCGAATATGATCCGGGTCAGGTGATGGAGATTGACGGCGCGCCCGTCACCATCCTCAAGGTCGAGAATATTCCCGCTGCCGGAACGGTCGTGGCGATCCGCTTTCTGGTGCGCCGATGAACGACGACCTTCAAGACCTGATTGACCAGCTCGAACCAGCGCTGGCGGCGGCATTCATCGCGGCAATCGCCTTTCTGCGGGCGGGCATAAACTTCCCCGCCCTGCTTTCGGCGTTGCGGGACAACAATATCGACGCCGCGATTGACGCCCTCAACATCGACCGCGGCGCTTTCTCGGAATATGCGCTGGAGCGTCAATCGGGTTTCGCGAAGGCCGGCGCGGTCACTTCCGATGCCCTGACCAAGGATCGGGTAGCGTTCTTCCGCCGTGAAAGTCGCGATCCGTTCATTCGCTCGCCCGACATTGCCCCCGATCCTTCGGGGCCTGGCGGGCCGACGCGGACACCCCCCCCTTCCCTGTCGTTGGACGGGCCTGAGCCGACCAACATCATGTTTCGCTTCGACATGACGAACCCGCGTGCAGAATCGAAGATCAGGACCGAGGCAGCGTCCCGTGTCGTCGGCTATGTAGACGAACAGGTCGAAACGGCGCGCAAGGTTATCGCGGACGGATTCCGGCGCGGCGACGGGCCGCAGACAATCGCTACCGACATCGCGGGCCGGGTCAATCCGATCAGCGGAAAGCGCGAAGGCGGAATTATCGGCCTGTCCGATCCGCAGGCTGGCTATGTTGATAGCATGCGCCAACGTCTTCTGTCTGGCGACCCCGACGAGATGGTGAAGGTGTTGGGCCGGTTCAGCGATGGCAAATGGGTTGAGGGCACGGGCCAGACCTTGCGTGACCGGCGCTATGACCGCTCGATCATGAAGGCGATCCGCGATGTCGCTGCCGGCAAACCCAACCCGCTCACCCGTGACAAAATTGATGAGATGGTCGCGAAATATAGTGACCGCCTGCTAGCCCGGCGCGCGGAGGATGTGGCGCGCACGGAAACGGCGCAGGGCGTCATGTCGGCGCGGGCCGAGGCGACGCGGCAAGCGCTCGACAAGGCTGGATTGCCTGTTGAGGCGGTCACGAAAGAATGGCGTCACCTTGGCGGGATTGATGACGCGCGCGATACGCACCTTGCGATGAACGGCCGCACGGTCGACGGACTGGACGCGCCGTTCATTCTGCCCGATGGATCGGTCATGCAGCACAGCCACGATCCGCAGGGCGGCGCTCGCAACAACGTCAACTGCCGGTGCGGGACCGACTTCGACATTGATTGGGCCTACGGGCTTTAAGGAGGCGAATATGGCGTGCGTGAATTGCCAGAAAATCCGAAGCGCGATCCTGCATGGCAAGATGGCAGAGGCGGCGGGCCTCACCGTCGAAGCCCTGCGCGCGAAATTCAACATCGCCAACCCACATGAGGAAACCGTGGAAGGTCTGCGCACAACGATCGCAATAGATCCCGCGTCCGATCATCGCGCAGAGGAAGCGAAGCCGACGCCACGCAAGAAAGGCCGCTGAAATGGCGGGGTGGCAGGGCGTCGATCCTGCGAAGTGGGCGGGCAATCTCTCGACAGTCGGGCTAACCGCCCTGCTGCGCAACAGCGTCCAGGCTCTTGCCAAGGAGGCAGGCAACACCATCCCGAATGGCGGGCGCGTGCCGGTTAAGACGGGCAATCTGGCGCGGTCGGTGGTGATCGACAACAAGCCGCCGCAGATCATCGAAGGATTGGCCACGGGCGACTATTCGTTGGGGCTGGCAGCGATCAAGCCGGGGGATACGATCTATATCGGGTGGCAGGCAAAATATGCGCGCCGGCAGAATTATGGATTCGTCGGTGCTGATAGCCTTGGCCGCGTCTATAATCAGGCAGGATATGGTTTCGCCGAAGCGGCGGCTGCGAAATGGCCGCAGATCGTTGAGGCTGAGGCGCGAAAGATGAGGACCGGATAATGCCCAGCATCGAAACCACCGACTGGCTAGCCCTCCGCAGCAGAGTCGACACCCTCATCACTGATCCGGTGATCCCAATCTACGATCCCGGCGCACTGGTGACACCGCCCAAGGACGGTAGCAACAACCCCCTGCCCTTCATCCTGCTATCCGACGCGACGAACGATCCGCAGCGGATTGGCCTTTCCTCGCGTGGCATCCACGGCGTCGATCATATCCGCACCGGCACGCTCATGCTCACCTTGCAATGGCCGATCGCGCGCGACGTTAGTCATGCCCAGATCAAGGAAATAGCTGGCCAGATCGCAGCGCACTTCCCGGCTGACGCCTGCATGACCTATGGGCAGTCGCGGTTGCGCGTCACGCAGGACGCAGCGGCGATGCAGGCTTATGTCGGTGGCGCTTATCGGGTCGCTGTGGTGCGGGTTTTCTGGTCGAGCATTTGATGCTAGTCTTGGCGCGCTGCGGGTAGCTCAGGTGAAGAGCGCCGCCCCGATGGCGGAGGTCGCGATAGCTACTTGCATGTCGCCCCGCAGCACACTTTCATGCCAAACCCCACTATGGTATGACCTTGTCATGGTTGACCCGAAGAAAATAGGCAGCGATTTCCGCATTAGCCTTAGCGATGACATTGGGCATTTTGTGCCCCTAAAGTCACTCCGTGAACGTGCCGTAGAACGGGGCTATACCGATCTTCGCTTCGACCCGGAGACGATGAGTTGGGGCTATCATAAGCTAGATCAGGCAGTTGGCGAAGATGGTCGAACCTACACGAAAGTTGTCCTCCCATGACCCCGCTTGAACGCGCCGCGCGGGCTATTGCTAGAATGGACGCCGAGTTCACCTATGGCACTGCCTGCACAGACGCGGATCGTGCCGCATGCGAGCTGGAATGGCGAGAATATCTGGCTAATGTCTGCGCCGTCCTCACCGCGATCCGAGAGCCGAACAATCGCATGATCGGTGCAGGCAGGGTTGTGCTTCAGGAGGGCGAGCGCAAGACGGTCGAAGCGTATCAAGCCATGATCGACGCCATGCTGGAGGAAGGCTAGTCATCCAAGCGGTTTGCTGACAACTTGTCAGCATGAAACACCTCGCCATCATCCTCATAGGATTCGCCGCCGTCCCCGCCATCGCCGCGCCCGACACTGACTATCCCCATCGCCCATGGGGAACCGTCCTGACGCTGGATATGAGCGTCAGCGACGCAACAGCCTGCATCGCCCGCACGATGGGCCGCCACGCTGAGGCCGCTGTCATCCCCATGGAGGCCGGCAATGACATTGACGTTGCGCCAAATTCGCTATGGGGGCCGAAGCTGGAGCCGTGGATGACCTTCAAGGTCCGCGAGGAAGGCGGCGCCGTCACCATGCGGGCATTTTATCGCCACCCGGTCAAAAAATCGTCTGTCAGCAAGGATGTTGCGCGCCTCGAAAAGCGTTGCCTCCAGGTGAAGGCGCGATCGGATGATGCCACATCATGATTGAATAGTTCAACGTTGCGCATGATTGTTGCGCTTTCTCGCCTGCCGTTGTAATGTTTCGCCACCTTGGAACAGCCCAGCCATGACCCTGGGCATAAGGAGCGACGGGACATGGCATTGCAGGCAGTCAATGGATCGAAAATCTACATCGGCACGCGCGTCGCGCCGAAGGACACGGTAACGCTGGCGGATTTTACCGCTCAGGAAGCCGAATGGACCGAAATCGGCGGGTGGACGCAGAGCGGTTCGCTCGGTGACACGCAGGAAATCATCAGCCAGGCGTTCATCAGCGCGGGCCGGGTCCGTCAGATCAAGGGCACCAAGGTTGGTGCGACGATGGAAAACACCTTCGCGCCGCTGCCCAATGATCCCGGCCAGATCAAGTTCAAGGCGGCGATCGACAGCTGTTCGCCCTATGCCTTCAAGGTCGAATGGGGCGCAGGCTGCGCTTCGGAGGGTCCGGTGACGATCAGCGTTGCCAACCCGGCTGTCATCACTTGGATTGGTGGCCATGGGCTTGAGGCAGGATCCCCGATCATGTTTTCACCAACTGGCGGCAACCTGCCGACCGGGCTGTCGCCCTCGACGGTCTATTACGTGCTGGCATCCGGTCTGACGGCCACCACGTTCAGCGTTTCCAACGCCCCCAGCGGGGATGCCGTGGAAACGACTGGCCCGGCGACCGCAGAGGCCATCACTGCGAGCGCGCAGCCCGCTGGCTCGACTGACCTGTTCTTCGGTCTTGCGATGCCGGGTGCGAAACAGGGCGGCGCTGCCAACACGCCGCTGCTGCGCACATGGACGATCGCGCCCGACAGCAACATTCTCGAAGTCTGAACAAGCTAGGGGCGGCGGCTGTCGGGTCGGCCGTCGTCCTTAGACCCGAACAGGCCCGGCGAGACGAAGCATGGACATCGACCTGATCGAAAAGAAGGCGGACCTGACCGAAGGCCATTGGGTTGGCGACATTCCCGACATGGAGGGGATCGAGTTCAAGGTGCGCTCCACCAATTACAAGCCGTTCCGGGTCGCCACCGCCGGCCTCGCGCGCCGCAGCGGCAAGAAGCTCAACACGGATGAAGGCCTGTCGAACTTCACGGTCGCGACCGGAAAGCCTCTTGCTGAGCATATTCTGATCGACTGGAAAGGCGTGACTAAGGGCGGCGAGCCGCTGAAATGCACGAAGGATGCGGCGCTCGCGATCCTGACGGCTGACGATGACCACGGCATCGGCGCGAAGTTTCGGCGTGGCGTCGAGTGGGCCGGCGACCAGGTTGCGGACAAGATCGCAGCGCAGACGAAGGACGCGGCGGGAAACTGACGGCGGCGCTCGAATGGGCGCTGGACAATTACGATGCGTGGCGGGCGGCCAAAGATGCGGGGCAAGTGTCTGACGCCCTTGAGCCGCCCGACATCATCGACGGGTTCGGGGGCTGGTATGAGGATTTCTGGCAGCTTTCGACGGAACGGCAGATCGGCTTTGGCGAAGGCCCCATACCGGCAAGCGCCATAGACCGGCACACGGAGGGCTGGGGATACGAAGATGCAGATATGTTTCAGGTCTGCATCCGGGAAATGGACAGGGCATATCTGATGAAGCGGAATAATCCAGACCAGTCCCCGCAAGGCGATCCATCTGTGAGCGCACGCGACGCATTCCGCAATGCCACCTCTGGTCGCAGGGGTCGGTAAGTCATGGATGTTGCCGCCCTCTCAATGAACATCGACAGCAGCAAGGTTGTCCAGGCTGCGAACGACCTTGACCGATTTGCTGCATCTTCGGATCGCGCCGCCGCATCGGCCGCGAAGGTCAATTTCGGCAATCAGGCGGGGTCAATCGCCCGGCTAGTCGCGTCGGTGCAGTCGATCGACAACAAGATGTCGGCGCTGATAAGCACCTTGACGAAGGCGCAGCAGGCTGAACGCGCACTTGCAACCGCGAATGACAATGCCGCCACCAGCATGGCGAAGGCCGGCGCGGCTGTGGCGGCGGCCGATAGTCACGTCATTGCCTATACGCAGCATCTGGCCGGCCTAGCGGCGGCACAAAGGCAGGCGGATGCGCATGTCGTTGCCTACCGCAATAGTTTGGCATCTATTCCCAAGGTCACTGAGCCGGCAGTAGGGGCTGTAGATAGGCTGGCAACCAGAACCGCCGCCAGTGCCGGAGCAATGAAGGCGAACACCGGCAACATCGCCGCGCAGTTTCAGGATATCGGCGTGACAGCGGCTATGGGGATGAGTCCTCTCATCATTGCGTTGCAGCAGGGAACCCAACTTTCCGCAGTGTTCGCGCAAACCGGAGGTAGCACACTCGCTACACTCAAGGCTGCTTTTCTGTCCCTGATAAGCCCGGTTTCGCTGGTGACGATCGCGCTTGTCGCAGGCGCGGCCGCCTTGATCCAGCTCGCGTCATCTGGGAGCGAAAGCGCCGATGCCGCCTACCGTGCAGAAAACGGCCTCAAAACCTACACGACGCAAATGGGATACACCAAGAAGGAGGTGGAAAAGCTCAATTCCGTGACCGTCACCTTCGGCGACACGACCAAGGCGGTGTTTCAGGTCGCATTGCGCGAGGCAGCGGCATCCATGGGCGTCAGTGTCGAGGACATGGCGAAGACGTGGGAGGGATTCCTTGATCGGCTGCTGACGGGCACGCGCGCGACCATGGCAGGCATTTATGCGGCGCTTGCAGGCACCCGGTCCTACCTGGCCGAGATCGAAAAGGGTGGCGTGATCGGGCTTGGCAAGATGATGATCGGGCAGGGCGATCCTGACTTGCTCGCGAAAACCTATGGCAAAGCATATCAGGATGCGCAGAAGTTCATGGATGACGTGTCGGCACAGGCCGCTGCGAACGCCCGTAAGCGCCAGGGTGATATGGCCAAGGCGATGTATGACGCGCCGAAGGCCAAGGGTGGAAAGACCGACGCGGAGAAGCTGGCCGATATTCTTCGAAGCGCGCAGGCTGAGGTGACTGCCGAAAAGGCGCGTGCGGAGGCTGTCGGAATGTCGGCCCGTGCAGCGGCAGAACTGGAACAGCGAACCAAACTGCTGAACCAGATCGAGAAGGCGAAAATTCCGGTTACAGCCGCCGTCAGGGCGGAGGTCGACAAGCTGGCTTCGGCTTACGCCAGCGCAAAGGTGGCTGGCGAGACGGCGCAGGCGATCCAGCAGGTCACCGACAGTCTGGAACAGCAGCGGTCGGCCATCAATGATGAAACGGCGCTGATCGGCACCTATGGCGATGAGCTGATCCGCACCAAGGCCGCGCTGGAGGCTGTCACGGCAGCGCGAAATGCTTTGCCGCGCGGGGAAACCCTGTCGCCGGAAGCTGCAACCAGGATTGCGGCTGATGCCGGACTTAATGCCAACGACCAGATCAATCAGAATCGTGTCCGACGCATGGAAACGATCCGCAAAGATGCGGAAGATGCTGCATATGCGATGGACCT
Source organism: Sphingobium sp. UBA5915 (assembly GCF_002431195.1). NCBI lineage: Bacteria > Pseudomonadati > Pseudomonadota > Alphaproteobacteria > Sphingomonadales > Sphingobiaceae > Sphingobium > Sphingobium sp. UBA5915. The sequence goes on from NZ_DJDV01000058.1 coordinate 33,347, forward strand.
TGAGCGCAAAGGCTTGATGCTCACTGGCGCGGCTGCCGAATCCTATGCCTATGTCATTGAGCGCCTCAACGAGGCGAAGCGACAAGGCATCGACCTGTCACCGGATGAAATCGCTGCCATCAAGGCGGCGGGTGAGGCTTATGGCCAGACGCGCTACGCCATCGATCAGCAGGCAAAGGCCATTGCCGATGCACGCGAGGTCACGAAAGGCTTCCTCTCAGACTGGATAACCGGCGTTCGCGAAGGCGGCAACGTCTTCAAGACCTTTGCCGGCAGCGTGGTCAACAGCCTGAACCGGATAATCGACAAGCTGATGGACCGCGCCATCGACAAGTTTCTGGACATGGCGTTCACGGGCGGCGGAGGCGGCGGTTTCTTCGGGAGCCTGATGAGCAGCATTGGCCTTGGCGGATCGACCACGAAGAACGCCCTTGGCGGCGTCTATGGAACGCCACAGCGCTTCGCCAAAGGCAGCGCGTTCACGAACAGCGTCGTCAACACGCCAACCCTGTTCCGCTTCGCCAACGGCGCTGCGCTGGGAGAGATGGGCGAGGCCGGCCCCGAAGCAATCATGCCGCTCAAGCGCGGGGCCAATGGTGCGCTTGGCGTCCAGATGCACGGTGGTGGCGGAAGGAAGATCGAGGTCAAGGTCAGCAACTACAACAGCTTTGCCGGCGCGATCGGCGTCGAAAGCATCGCGGCGATGAACCAGCAGGCGGCCGAAGCGACCTATGAGCAGGTCGAACGCAACCTGACGATGATGATCCAGAAAATCCAGACGGACGGGGCGGTGGTGTCGTGAAGGTCTATCAGTTCCCGACATTCCGCATCGAGACGCAGCTATTCCATGCCCCTGGCGCTGGATATGATGGCGGCCTGACCAGCGGCATGGCGCAGTTCATCACACCCGAACCCGGCGGCTTCGGCGTCCTGGAATTGCAGCCGACTATCATTGATACGGAATGGGATAGTCCCCTCGCCTCCTGGATCATGTCGAAGATCGGCGGTCAGGTTTTCCGGGTCCGCTTGGCGCCCTCTCCGCAGGTCGCCTACAGCAAAAAACGCGGCATGACCGCGGTTCCGTGGAGCAATGGGCAGACATGGGCCAATCAGGAAAATTGGGACGGCGATTTCACCGCGACCTATGATGCTGAGGCTTTGAAAGGGTCGGTCACGGTCAAGATCGACCTGACCGGCGTCGGCCCGATCCTGTCGCCCGGTCACGTCATCGGCCACGACTTCGACACCTATCTGGTCGATGAAATAAGCTATGACGGCGACATAGCGACTGCGATCGTCACGCCTCCGCTGGCCCGAAATATCGCGGCAGGCGACAACTGCTATCTGCGCCCTTGGTTCACGGGTCGCATCAGCAATGGCGGTGATATTCGCAGCCCCTACAACAACTTGGGGCACGTCAAGCCGGGCAATATCATCCTACAGCAGGCGCGGCTTCCGTGAGCGCCTTCTATGACCAGATTGACGAAATCATGGGCGCGGCCGACGATGTGACGGACATCGTGGCGACGGTTCGCAAATGCTGGTTCTATGACTTCAAGGACGACCCGATCCGGCTTTGGGATGGTCAAGGCGACTTCACCGACAGCGCCGGCAATGAATGGCTTGGCACGGTCGATGCGAACGGACGCAACCTGCACAAATCGCCTGCGCTACAGGATGGACGGGACGGCTCAAGCGCGACCTATAATTTCTCGCTAACGATTCCCTCGATCCCTGGGCAGGAAACGCTTGCGCTCTATGAAGCACTCAAGGCCGATCAATCCAAGGTCTTTGGCCGGAAGCTGACATGCTATCTGGTCATATTCCTTGAGGGGGAAGGACTGCGACCGGATACGCCACTCTCCTTTTACAAGGAGATGGTCATGTTTTCGCCCAAGTTCTCGGAAAGCATCGAACGGGCGACATCGGGAACAATCGTCAAGACCTATACCGCTTCGATCACCGCAAAGGACAACAACCACGGGCGCAGCGAGACGCCCGACCGGACATATGCGGACACGATGCAGAAGCGCCGCGCGGCCCAGCTCGGCGTATCGGTCGATCGCGGCTCCGAATATCTCGCCCTGCTTGCCAACCGGACCTATCAGGTGCCGTGATGGATGTGGTGGACCAAACACTGCGTGAATGGCGGACGGGGCATTTCGCCTATGGTCAGTCCGACTGCATGCTGTCGATCGGGCGCTATTTGGCTCGCACCGGGCATGACGACGTGACCGGCCAATTCATCGGCAAATATGACACGGCGGAAGGTGCGCAGGCGCAGATGGATGCCCATGGCGGCGTTCCGGGGTTGATGGCTCTTGCTGGCGCGGTTGCAAAGGCCGGGTGCCCGGCGCGCGGCGACGTGCTGGAGGTCGTCTGTCGTGAGGGCGACCAGGACTATCGCATCGGCGGACTTTGCACGGGGGGCATGGTTGCCGTTCGCCTTGAGCGCGGCGTGGTCGAAGTACGCCTGCGACTGTTGGAAATTGGCGGGGTGTGGCATGGCAGTCGTTAAGAAGATCGTCGGCCTGATCGCAATCGCCGCGCTATCCTATTACGCGCCAGGATGGGGACAGGCCCTTGCCGCGAAGATTGGCCTCACTGGTGCCGCTGCCGGGTTTCTCGGTGCTGCGATCGGCGCCAGCATCGTGGTGGCTGGCACGTTTGCGATCAACGCTGTTCTGATGGGTTCCCGCAATGCCCCCGACATGGAGGCAGGCAAGGTCAACGTCCGCATCCCCGACCCGCCACGCTGGCTTAATTGCGGGCGTGCGCGTCAAGGCGGCGGCGCGCTGTTCGGTGAGTTCGATGGTCAGGGGCGCTGGTGGATGCTGATCGTCCACAGCGACGAAATTCTGCAAACCGGCCTGCCCTATCAATATTACCTCGATGACGTGCCAGTCACGCTAGACGGGTCGGGCTACGTGCGGGAAGCGGAATTTCGGCTCAAGAACAACAAGGACAAAGACCCCGCCGAAGTCGATGGCGAGGGTGTGGGCTATATCCGCATCTGGACGACGACCTATAGCGAGACAGATCCAACACCGCCGCGCATTGCCGCGCTGGACAGCGCTTTCCCGTCGAAATGGACCGCGGATCACCGACTTGTAGGCACCACATTTTCGGTCGTCTGCATGGACGCTCTGGCGATCGAGCATCGCTATAAAATCTATCGCTGGCGCGGCCCGTTCGGCCTTGGCGAGCCGGGGCTGAGCATCGTCGGTGATTGGGCGAACGCCTATGACCCGCGCGACCCGGAGCAGACGCTTGGCAACCGCACGACTTACAAGCCGACCCGCAACGCCGCACTGGTGTGGGCATGGTTCCGCACGCATCCTTTCGGGCGCAACAAGGCGGAAAGCAGCATCAATTGGGACCGCATCGCAGAACAGGCAGACATCTGCGACGAGGACGTTGAGGGAATCGAGGGCACGCAGAAGCGCTATGAGGCGGGCGTCGCCATTGTGGACAGCAAGCGACGCGTCGATGCCGAAACCGAAATCCTCATGGCGATGGATGGCCAGATCGTTTTCGATGAGGATGGCAAATCATGGGTTCGCGCCGGGCACTGGTATGCGCCTACCCTGTCCTTTTCGCGCAACCGCGACATCATGACCCTATCGTCCATGGAGGCGCAGGACGGCGAGAGCGAAACGCAGGGCGTCATCGTCAAATATATCGACCCAGCGGCGAACTTCACGGTTCAACCGTCCGCCGCGTGGATCAACCCGCTCTATTACGATCCGCTGACGACGCCGAAATTCCTGACTGTGGAAATTCAAGGGTGTCAGAATCACAACCAGGCGATGCGTCTGGCCAAAGGCATAGGCATGCGGTCACAGCCCCGGCACAAGATCGTCCCCATGGTCAATCTGCGCGGCCTGCGCGCCCGTCATGAGCGGATCGTCACGATCAATTACGACAACACGTTCGCTGGCGATTATGAGATTGCAACGCCGGTTGAGTTGGATGGCTCTGGCATTTTCACCAGCCTTGGCGCGGTGCCGATCAGCGCGTCCCGTTGGACATTGCTGGCAGGCGAAGAACAGCCAAAGCCTGTTGTTGATGGCAGTGAGGGCGTGGTCAGCTATCCGGCTATCACGGGCGAAAATGTCTATCTTTCTGAAGGCCTGATCAAGATCGACTTCCCCGCAATCCCGCGCGAAGATGCGACCTATGTTGGCGAATATATCCTGACCAGCGACATCACGGGCGACGAGAATGACCCGTGGATGCCGATGGCGGTCAACATCAACACGGCGGTCAGTGGGCTGTTGCAGGAAGGCGTCAGCTACACTGTCCGCTATCGCTATGTCACCGCATCAGGGCGCGGGCCGGCGTGGGAGTATGCGGTTATATCGACGGTAGCCGTGCTGCCACCTTCGACCGGACTGACGGTTGATGGCGACGCCGGGCAGGCCGTCGTGACATGGCAAAACCCGCAGGATCTACGCTTTAAGTCATCGGATACATGGCGCAACTCGTCGCCAGACTTCGGCACGGCAACAAAAATTGTTGATGGCCTCGCAGGCGGAGTTGGCCAGGTCCAATCCATCACGGACACTGTCGCAGCCGGCACGTGGTATTATTGGAACGTGGCAACCGATGGCGCGTCTTTGGAAGCAAGTCCTCAAGGGCCTATATCGGGGGTCGTGACATGAACGTGAAGGGAAACGTGACCGGGGGAGCATGGAGGCGTGCAGGCGGAAGGCTTGAGCCTATCATGGCGGAAAAGGGCGATGTGGGTCCGCCCGGTCCTGCATCAGCCGTGCCGGGGCCACAGGGGCAACCCGGCGCGATCCTCGCTGGAAATCTCACGATCACGCAGACTGCGGCCGTTGCAATCTCTGCCGGCATCCGCTCGCTATCATATACTCTTACGGGCGTGAAATCCGGTGACGCGCTTTCGATCGTCCCCACCGGGCCTTTGCCCGCCGGCTATGCCATCCACAACATTGTCGCCACGGGAAATAACGCTGTGCAGGTCACCCTGACCGCCCCTTTGCTCGCAATCGGCGCCAGCTACTCGATCCCCTGCCGGGTCTACAAGATCAATATCTAGCAATTTTCGGAGTGCGATCCTTTCCGAAAGTTTCAATGCTGTTGTCTATGATTGCGCAAGAGGGTATGTGAAGGACACATACTTTCAAAAGGTGCAGCGTGGGCGTAATCGAACTTCTCAGGGACGCACTTTTCGGAAACCCGCCGCAGCCGAATATGGAGCCGTCTCGCGAGGGCGTTCTCGCGGCTTTTACCGAATTGGCTGGCGATGTTTCCGGGCTGGAGCAGTTCATCACCGACGCAGGCATTGCGCCCGGTATCTATGAGACGACCACTGCCGGCCTTGCCGACACGACCGATGGCCAGCTTTTCCTTGTCAAAGGCGATGGCGAAAACGACTTCGCCACGCTCTACCAGAATGACGGCGGATCTGCGGTCAACACAGGCCTTGCCATCCCATCAACCGAACGCATCGAAGCGCTCTATGCCGATGTATCAAACCAGCTTGCAGCCCAATCCCTCATAGTCGGCAACATCACCACCACCAGCGGCGAAAAGCTGAACGAGACCTCCGCTCTGTCAGCGGTAAACGGCGGCGCGTCCCTGATCAGCGTCGGCGGTCGCGCGGTTGGCTGGACGATTCCCGCCGGCCAGACCGGTGCCGGCACGAACGTCATCGCCCGCATCCCGTTCAGCTTTGACGAAGCGGACAGCCTGGCTGGCTCGACTATTGAAATCGAAGAGGTGGCGACCGTCACCGCTGGCTATCTCGCAGCGACCCCGTTCGGTGGCAATGCTGTTCGCGTCGATCGGCAGGACGGAACGACCGACAACAACACCGGCACCGCGCTGTCCGCAACGCAAGATGGCACCCGCCTTGTGCGCCGCTTTCGCTACACCATGCAGGGCGATGAGCGGTTCGTCGGCGGGACCATGCAGGTTGGCACGAACAGCCCGACCGGCGCGACACGCTCGCTGCAAATCACGTCCGTCACATGGAAGGTGGTTGTAACCCCTGCCACCGCTGGCGCAACCGGTGCCGATGCGGCCCTTGAGGCGCGGGTATCGGCGCTGCGCCCCGCCGCGAACATGCTGGACAAGGTGGAGCCGATCTTCCAGATTTTCAACGGCGCGCAGGCACTGTTGGATGAAAGCGGTCGGACGGTCGGCGTTGTCATCCCTGACGACAGCAGCGGTCAGAACACCATCCTGCAATGGCGACTGCCGATGCAGGGACAGTTGCGCCAGATGCTGCCGGGTCGCCAGCAGCGCCTTACGCTGGGCTTCAACACTCCCGCGAACTGGTCGCGCGCGCACACGCTCAACATGCAGGTCCGCAATATCGACCTGACGACGACGAATATCGTCACCTCCGGCGTGATCGACAAGCAGATTAGCCCGACGCGCCGGGTCATGTCCTTCACCTGCCTGATCCCGACCGGGGCGGTGCTGGACGACCTGCGCCCGTTCATCGTCCTGACCGATGCGACTGCGGCGACGGCGGACGAGCCGATTGAGCTGACCGACTTCACGATCGACTTCGCGCAGAACAATTCGGACGTGATGCAGGAGGCCGCCAGCACGACCCTGCTCGGCGACGAATTCACCCGCTCGGCATCGGTTGACCAAGCTGTCGGCACCATCGACGGTACGGGCAAGCGCATTCGCTCACTGCTGCGGTCCACCGCCTTTGCCAGCATCGCAGCGGCGTTGCAGGCGGCGACGGACCTTGCTGCCCCCGGTGCGGCGGCGGCGGTCACTGTTCCCGCCGGCATCCATGTCGCTACTTCCCTCGGTGTCATCGGATCGAGCACGGACGGCGACAATGTTATCCTGCGCGGCGAAGGGATGGGCCGCTCCATCATCGACGGCCGCCTGCCCGCAAACACGCCTGTGGCAACGATCCAGGCCACCAGCCCGGTCGATTTCAACGCCAGTCAGGAAGTCAGCGATCTTACCATATGGGGCAAGAATTGCCGCTATGGCTGGCATATCGACGCGGTCAAGTTCAAGCCGAATAGCCGTCTGATCGCCCGCAATGTCGAAGTCATCCACTATGGCAATGACGAGGCCAATGCCTACTGGGGTTCGACCACATGGGCATCGCCGCATGGTATCGCCATCGGCACCTGCTCCGGGTCGATCTATCGCTTTGAGAACGTCAAGGCGACAGGGCCGCGTGCGGGTCTTAGCGCGCACGACCAGATTGATTTCACCTCCCCATCGCGGGTCGAAATCTTCAACAGCGACCTGACGGCGACATGGGCGACCTATTGGGCGCTCCGACTGGAAAGCATCGGCGCGCCGATGATGAACCAGTGCGTCATGCAGGGCACGAAACTGTCCGGCGAAATCAGCATGGCGGTCACACCTTGGTTGCCGACCGCGCTTGACCAGCAGCCGGCGGATCATCGCACATGGGATTTGACCGGCAGCGGCAACAGCCCGGCTGTGTTCCGGATCGAGGATTTCGGCCGTGCGCTGCGGATCACGTCCGCGACCACGGGGACGGCGTCAAAGGTCGTCATTTCCGGCACCGCAGCGCCGATCCTGTTCGGGAAAACGGGCACCGAAGGCATCACCCGCATTGACGGCGACGTTGGCATGGCTGGCTATGCCTATGGCTGGGCGGACATTGCCGACGCTGGTAGCAAGGCGGCCATCACGAAGCTGGGCGCGCGCCTCGGTAACCGCACGGGTTCGCCGCTCACCCTGACGGTGCAGGTCGATGCGCTTGCCCCGGTCAACATCACGCTAGACCAGAATTACACGGCGATGACAAACGCCGCGATCCTGGCGGTCATCAACACCGCGCTGGGCAGCACGGCGACGGCTTCGGAATATGCGGTCGGGCAGCGTTATCGCCCATTCTTCGCAGACGAAGAAAAGTCGCTCCAAAACACGTCTGGCACCACCATTCTGATGGGCATGGCGCTCGCTATCGATAGCAATGGCATCCGCACGGTTCGCCCGATGCTGTCCACGGACCTGCCTACCGCCTTCGCTGGCGTGGCATGGGAGGATATTCGCCCCGGTGCCTATGGCCGCGTCAAGACGGGCGGCTGGCTCCCCACGACCGATTTGCTGCGCTCCGATGGCGGCAGCCCGAACCCCGACACCACATTTACGATCGACCCAGCCAAGCCCGGCTATGTCCTGTCCAACAACGCCAGCGGGTCGGGTATCCTGCCGGTTATTCGCGGATCGCTCGGCGCCGGCCTTTGGACGGTCGCTGTGCGCACGCAGATTGATGGACAGGTCATTGTCGATCAGGCTGCGGAACTGGTGCAGGAAGCCTATGACACGATCGGCGCGCTGGGCGATTCCGATAACATCGAGGCGATCGGGCGGATACCGAGCGAGGGTGCGAATGCCATCGGTGTCCTTGGCGATGAAATCCCAATCGATGATCCGCTAACGACCGCCATCAATGGCGTCCAGAATGTGCTACCCGTCTATTTCCGATCTTCCTGGACCGGCACCAAGGAAGAGCTGCTGACCCGGGTGCAGCAGGAGATTGATGGAACGGTTCCGCCCGGCGCGCCGCCGCTGATCGATGACAGCGCCCGCCTCGCGACGGCCATGCGCAATGCCTTTGCCTTGGGCGTGCCCCTGCAATGGAACCGCCCGACCTTCACCAGTCAGAAGATGGAGGTCATTTGCGGCAATCCTTACAACGGCCGCAAGTTCAAGCTGGTTGTCGAGGGAACGGGCTGCATCGTCGCCGGCCCGACGCTTGACGGCGCTGTCCTGACGCTTCGCAACAGCACGACCACGGGTGGCACACCTGCGGCAACGGTGGACCTGCATGTCGAGAATATCGACATCGACACGTCAAAGGTGCCCGGTGATGCTTTCTCCGCGCGCGATTGCCTTTATATCACCGGCTTCCGTCGCAAGGTCGTTACCCTGTCCAGGTTCAAGTCTGGCGACAGCTATCTGGACGACAAGGGTGATAGCGCGATTTTCATCCTGGGCGATGACGTTACGATCAGCTATTGCTATCTTCAGGGCTTCCGCGATGTCGGCGTGTATATGTCGGGCAATAGCGCTGGCACTGCTCAAATCGCCAACTTCACGCTGATTGGCAACAAGTATATCAAATGCCGCAACGCGTGGAAGGGAAGCCGGAACAGCCGCAATACCATTTCCGTTGGCGAGCATTTCATCGGCTGCGTCAACGGCCCCGCCATGCCCGCGCCATCGAGCGATTGGGACGGCATGGTCGGGCGGAACGTCACGGTTGTTGGGGCGATCTTTGAGAATCCCGTCAGCCGCTGCATTGACGCGCGCAATTCGTTCAACTGGAACGTCGCCGGTATGGTTGTGGTCGGCACGCTTGGCGTCGAAAGCAACGGCAATATCGATGCTGGCGCGACAGTCGTATCCCTCACCGGAAGCAACAACTGCCGGGTTGAAGGTGTCGTATCCGTCACCGGGAGCCATGCGAACAATTCGCTTGTCCGCTTGGCAGCACTCAATTCGATCATCAGCAACCGCAACAAGATCGATATTGTCGCGACCGATTCGACCATCGGCTATGGTCTCTATGAGGTTTCTGGCGATTATAACGATGTGACGCTCAAGCTGGGTCCGAATGTCACGATCCCCTATTCGATCAGCGGCGACAACACGCGCGTTGATTGCACGCAGGAGGGTGAGCGGGTTATCCGGGTAGGTAATTTTGACCGGACGCCTGGCCGCTCGCCCTATGTCACCACGCGAACGGCAACAACGACACTTGCCCTGACGGCGGTTGACCAGACCATCCCATGCCAGCCCGCCGCTTCGACCATCAAGATGATCCTGCCGAGTGGGGCCAAGAACGGCAGTCGCATCCATTTCCAGAAGATCGCCGGGTCTGGTGTCGGGCTGGTGCAAATCCGCAATCCCGACGATAGCGCGACGATCTACAATATCGCTGATATTGGCGGCTGCGCTACGGTGAAATTCGACAATTCCGCATGGCAGCTTGAGAACCGGACTGTCACGGATCGCGGATTGACGCTGTTGCAGACGAGCGCGGCCGGTGTTGCGACGCCTCCGGGTGGAAGCAAGACCATCTTCATCGATAGCGCCGATGGCCTGCTCAAGATGAAGGACAACACGGGGGCATCCGCAGGGTTACAGTCTCAAAACGCGAACCTGACTGCGATTTCCGGTCTGACCACGGCGGCTGCCAAGCTGACTTACTGGACGGGTTCCGGCACCGCCGCACTTGCCGACTTCTCCGCATTTGGGCGCAGCCTTGTGGACGACGCTAACGCATCGGCGGCGCGCACGACCTTGGGCCTTGGAACGGCGGCGACACTTAACACCGGGACCAGTGGGGCGACTATCCCACGCAATGACGCTGCCAATACGTTTAGCGAAAATCAAACAATTAGCACGGCTGGCGCGACTCAACACGCGCTCAATGCGCCAAATGGTCAGGAAGCGGTAACGCTGTATCAAACAGGGCAATCTCTTCGCTGGAGGGTCGGCAAGCTGGGCGGGCCTGAGTCGGGCGGAAACACAAATTCGAATTTCGCCATTTTACGCTATGATGACGCTGGATCACCACTCGGAACATCAATTGGCATTATTCGAGCAACCGGGGATATAAACCTTGGTGGAATACCACGCCCGCTATCGGATAATAGCTATTCGCTTGGAACGGCTGTAAGCCGCTGGAGCGTGGTCTATGCTGGCACGGGCACGATCAACACTTCCGACGAACGGGATAAAAACTGGCTTCGCAGCGGCCTGACAGATGCGGAACTGCGTGCCGGTCGCCGCATCATGTCTGAACTCGGCACTTATCAATGGTTGGATGCGATTGCCGAAAAGGGCGAGGACGCCGCGCGCTGGCATTTCGGTGTGCGAGCGCAGCAAGTGTTTGCCATCCTTGAAGACGAAGGGTTGGATTGGCGGCGCTATGCCTGGTGCTGTTACGACGAATGGGAAGCCGTGGATGCCGTGATGGAGCCTGTCATGGCGAAGCGCAAGGTTGAGCGCGAGCGCGAAATCTTTGTCCCGACTGGAGATGTCGATGAGGAAACGGACGCGCCGTTGATGATCGCCACCACCGAAAAATATGAGGACGAGGAAGAATATGACACGGGCGAGGTCCAGGAGGTCATGCCCGCGCGCGAGGCTGGTGATCGCTACGGCCTGCGCGTCGATCAGCTTGCGCTATTCCTGATCGCCGTCAACGATGCGCGGCTTGCGGCATTGGAGGCCATATGACCCTCTCCGCCCTCCAAACCTGCTACCTCACCGGGCAGATGAGCGAAGCGCAGGCGCACGCCCATGCGCGGGAAAACGACCTGTTCGCGGCTTGGCTGCGGAAGCACGACAGGACAAGGCGATGCCGTTGAGCGACCCCGCCACCGCCGCCCAGGTCAAGGTGCTTGCCCAGCAGGCGGCAGATATCGCGCTTGCGTCGCGGTCTGAGGAAATCGCCAATCTGACCCGCGCAGTCCAGCAAATGACCGGAGCGGCGAACAGCGAAGGAGCATCCGGCATCAGCCCCTTGATGAAAGCAATCGGGGGGATCGGTAGCGCGCTTGTCGTTTCCGCCCTTCTTTGGGTCGCCAGCTCGGTGACGGCCATGCAGGAAACTCTTGCCCGGATCGATGAGCGACAGAAAGCGGCGACTGAGGCGCAGGACAGCCGATTTGCCGATTACGACCGCCGCATTTCGCGGCTGGAGAGATACCATAGCTTGGAGGGCAGCGGGACATGATCGACTGGCAACCCATGCAGCGCACGCTCGGCGTCAACCCTGACAACGATCCGGGCCGCCTGACGTTCACCGCCCTATTCCGCCGCCTTGGGGCATCGCAGGACCGCGCAGAGGAACTCGGCCTGGCCGCCGCCGTCCATCTGCGCGCCTACGGGATCATGGATAGCAAGCTGCGACTGGCGCACTTCATGGCGCAGCTTGGGCACGAAAGCGGCTCCTTCAAATATATGGAGGAGATCGCCAGCGGCGCGGCCTATGAGGGGCGCAAGGATTTGGGCAACACGCAACCCGGCGATGGCAAGCTTTTCAAAGGGCGCGGGCCGATTCAGCTGACGGGGCGGGCCAACTATCGCACCTATGGGCGCGCGCTCGGCATTGACTTTGAGCGTCACCCTGAACTGGTCGCCATTCCGTCGATCGGCCTTCTGGTCGCTTGCCGATACTGGAGCGTGAATGGCCTCAATACCTATGCCGATGCGGATGACGTGCTGACGATCACGCGTCGGATCAATGGCGGCACGAACGGGCTGGATGATCGCGAGACGCGGCTAGTAGCAATGAAGGGGCTGATCGGATGAAACCCGACCGCACCACCGGCCTGATCGCCTTCATCGCCACTCTGATCGCCGTGGTGCTGCTATCGAAGATCGGCGGCAGTGGCGCGGACCTGGCAATAATGACCGGGTTGATCGGCGTTTTAGGTATGCTCGCCCCCGGCCTTGTCCCGTCGCGCGGCAATGAAGGCAACCGGAAGGTCGAGATCGACCAACCCGCCGACAAGCCGGTCCCGGTGGAGGATAAGCCATGAATAATGTCGCCTCCTTCCTCGCCGGCTTCCTGACCTTCCCCATAATCATGGTCGCGGTCCTTGGCACATTTGCATGGCGGCATATCAAGGACGTGGCGCGATGGTGATGGCGTGGATCATGCTCAACTGGCGCGTCATTGCCGCTGCGATCGTCGGCGCTCTCCTATGCTGGCCTGTCGCCTCCTGCCAAGGCAAGCGCGAGGCCAACGCCGCATATTCCGCAAAGGTCAAGGCTGCTGCCGAACAGGTGAAGGCCGCCGCGAACAAGGCGGAACTGGCCGCCGCACTGGCTGACATGGCGCGCACGTCCAACAGCAAGGCAGAGGCGCAGGAACTTCGGGAGATCATCAATGAGACGCAATCTGATGCTGGCGTTGGCCCCGCTACCAGCGCTTTGCTTGGCGAGCTGCGGAAAAGACGTAACCGTTGAGCGCGTGCCGGTGCCAGCTCGCTTCCTGACGTGCACCGCCGAACCTGCACCGCCAGCGGAGGATACGGACAAGGCGGTGGCTGGTTTCATTGTGGATCTTATTGAATCGGGGGCCGACTGTCGGTCGAAGGTCGCCGCGATTAAGCAATGGAATGAGGGTAAGTGACGCAGGGAAGTCGCTAATCCCTCTCGCGCCGGGTCAAGCCGCGTCACCCTCCCCTTATACCCCATCTGTGGCGGGAGGGGAATCGGGAAGTGGCATCCAGTGGGTTGGAGGATGGGACAGTTTTATCGGCTGCGGATCACGGTATCGGAACATGCTGCCGTCCGCATCTAGCCATAGGTTGGGGACACGGTATCCCTTGCCAGGCTCCGCATAGCTCGGCACCCAAACATCGAACATGGTCCCATCCCTCGGCACTGTCTCAATCGGCCGCCACTGGCGCTCGCCCTCCAGCCTCGCCACCCTATCGCGCAGGGCGGTGATTTCGGCGGCGGCTTTGGCCAGGCATTGCGATCGAGCATGATGGCCATACTCGCCATCTGAATCTGACCATGCCTCTAATTCCTCCACAATATCACTCTGCATTGCTGTTCTCCAGGTGGGCGCGGACGGCTAGGCCGGTGCTGGATAGCATCACTCCAGACCAGACTGTTGTCGCCAACCCCCGTCTCACAAGACCCTTGCCAGCGGGAATGCTGATAAATCTGGAAAACCAACGGCCCAGATTCCCGTCGATCTCAGCTTTTAGCAACGCCTCGCGCTCCGCCTCCGTCAGCGCCGCCGCGATTTTCTCTATGTCGCTCATGCCCCTTCCCCCGATGCTTTGGCGCGGAGGGCCTGCTTGTCCTCGTCAGAAAGATCGACGAAGCGGCGGAAGCTGACTTCCATATCGCCCCTCTCAATCCATTGCAGTGCCTCATGCGCTCCTGCCGGTGTATTCACATCGCACGGCAGGCCGAAGATCAGATTGCACGGCCCACGGACACCGCGCTCCAAATCGGCTATAGTATAAATATAGGTCCGCTTGGCATTGAAGGGCTTGGTCATGATAACGAAGCGATCGTTGCGAGCCATGATGGTGTAGCGCTGGCGTTCATTGTTCAACTTGACCTTGGCCAGCCCCTCCACCGCGTCGGCTAGTTCGGACAGGGTCATAGAAGCCTCCTTCGCGCGATCATGCGCATGTCTCTTGCTCTGTATGGATTGACCTCGCCGCGAAAGTCGGGGTTGCCGTCCTCATCCAGATCGCACCATGTGATATAGCCATATGGATACCGGCCGCTGACGTAGGATCGTCCACGTTTTGATTCGGGAGCGCTCATGACTTCCTCGACTTCCACAGCCATTCCCAATAGCCGGCATAATCAGTGCCCATGCAGCCGCACTCGCGGCCGTCGCAGCACATGCGCGCCGCTTCATCCTGCCGACCAACATCGCGCCACCATTCGAGTAGGTGAAAGCGATAGAGCCACAGCATCTTGAGCTTGATAGCGCTCATCGTCCTTCCTCTACCGTCTTGGGGGCCCTGCGGACCTTGACCTTAATGCCCATTTCCTTGCCGAGTGCCTGGATGATCGGGATGGCAGGGAAATAGGCCACCACATCAATGCCGCCGTCTGCGCGCCGATGTGCGGTCGCCACGTCGCCTGTCGGCCCACTGTTGCCGAATAGGCGGATCGTCCTCCCGCATGTCTTGCCGGAGCGCGGAAGTGTGAGCATGACGAATGGCTTTTCGGCAAACACCTCACCGCGATTGAAGCGGTCAACAGCATCCATGCACAGGTCGAATAGCTCAACGGGTTTCATGATCCACCTCCATCTCACAGCCGAACCGGCACGTCTCGCAGCGTTCCATTAGGAGGGCCTTTCGGGGGTGGGGAGGGATTGCGAGGCGAGTCGAACGTCCTTCTTGTGCAGAAGATCGAGTTCGTTGATCATTGCGGCATCCACTATGCGGCCAACATAGCGCAACCACTCCTCGTTAGTGACAGGGAATCGCCGCCCCCGCAGTTCCAATGCCTCCACGGCGCTATGTTGGTGCGGCTCACTTAATCCGCAGATCGGACATGTAAATTTCGCCATTTCTGTCATCCCGCCTTCATCCTGAGCATCCCGGTCGGCACGTTCGTCCCGCTCTCGGAAAAGCTCCCGACAGGCAGGTCGCGCCACTCGCCTTTCAACTCGCCATGGTCGTAATGAGCGGTAGCAGGCAGGATCGACACCAGCGTCCCGCCGGGCTTCAGGAACCGCATGGCGTGCTGGACGTGCTTCACATAGTGGCGCCCGTAGAATGGTGGGTTCATCACCACCGTGTCGAACTCCGGGCGCGCGGGATGCTCAAGGAAATTGGCAGTCAGGACTGCATGACCTTTCGCGCGCGCCACCGATGCCCGCGCCGGGTGATATTCGATCCCAAGCGCCTCCTGCTGCCGCTCGCGCAGCACATCGAGAATGCGCCCGTCGCCGCATGACGGTTCCAGCACGCGCAGGACCGGCATGTCATAGCGCCCGCCCCGGTAATGCTCGGGGTTGGGAATGTGGGCGAACTCCATAGCGGCATCGACCACTGCGCGCGGTGTCGGATAGAATTGCAGATCCTTCGACACGGCAGTGCTGGCGCTGGGCTTCACGCCCTCCGGTTCGGCGTCAGGCAAGACCTCGCCATAGAACTCGGCGAGCGCTCGATTGATGTCCAGCAACGTCCCCGGCGTGAAGTAGACATGCGCGTTGCCGTTGCCAAACTTGCGGATGGACATGCCGCGATCGACGGTCGCGAAGGTTTCAACCTTTCCATAGCGGTCGGTGCGATCCACCGGGTTGCCGTCGAGAACAGCATCTTCGCCGCGCCTGTGCATCGTCTCGATTGCGGTGTATTCGGCGTGCGCGAAATGCTCTTTGCCCTGATAGGCGGCCAACGCGTTCACGATGTCGCGGAACCGATCGCGCGCCCAGCCGCTACTATATTCGCCCCAACCATTCAGGATGATGCGCTTGGGCAATCCTTTCACCCCAATCCGCACCTTGCTGTGCGACTTATAGGCCGGATCGAGGTCGGCGAAAGCTTCTGCCAGACCCTTGAGGATATGGAAGCGCGGGCGCATCAAATAGTCGCCGAACGTCGCCTTTGCGGTTTCCATCGTCAGCGGCGGCGGACTGGCAAGCGTCTGGTCGAACAGCTTCTTGTCTTTGGCGCTCGCGATCTTGCTGATTTCGAGCCGGTCATAGACTGCGCGCCAGCCCGAATTGAGCAGGTTCGCTTTGATGGCGCTGGCGTGGAGATATGACCTGCTGCCGATTGGCTCGACGTAACGGCCCATGACCGTGCCGGCCATCTGGAGTTCTTCATACGCGCGCTCGAACGTGGCGATGGCCTGGTCAACACTGGCTGCCTTTGCCTCATACTCTTCAATAAGGTCGGCAACTGTGCGCTGCCCTGCTATAGCGGTGCTAGTCATGCGAGTGCCTTTCGCGTGATAGGGCCAGGTGCGATTCCAGTCGCATTCCGGCCCGTTTGGTTGCACAGGAACGTCCCGCGAACAAAGTTCGGGAATATTCCGGGACTCCCTTTGCAGAATCACGCCTTGTTCTGCCGTGGCTTGCCACGAAAGCGCTTTTCGCTTGCTTCTCAATCCAACGGAAAGCTAAGGGGATAGCCAGTCGGGGAGTGGCGCAGTCCGGTAGCGCGCCTGCTTTGGGAGCAGGATGTCGCAGGTTCGAATCCTGTCTCCCCGACCACTCACAGACACGCTGGTACGTTAGCTGTGCAGCCCAATGTCAGTCCCGATTTTGGCGAACAGTCTTTGGTGCCGCGCCTAGTCAGCTTTGCGGCACAGAATCCACCATTCATAACGGGCCACCGCCGGCCGGCCTCGAAGAGATAGTGGACGCGATTCTGCCCTCCCAGCGGGATCGTGAATGCGCATGCTTCCCAACCGGAACGCCAAGGTCGCTGTTTTCCGAATGTGCGCGGCTTCGGCGTCCTCCAGCCTGCCGAGGGGCGGCATCTGCTAGACTCTCGCGATACAGGCGAAGAACGGGTCCGCCGGAATGACCGGCAGGAGGAAGCCTTGGGCTGCGTTGCAACGGCCATATTTTCATGGCTGCCCAACGATCCAGCCGACCCTGCTATTGCAACATAGTCTCAATAGCTATACTTGACCCCTAGAGATTAAAGGGGACGTCATGAATTTCATTCGTTTTTCGGCACTATCCTCCGTGGCGATGGTGGCGGTAGCGACACCTGTCGGAAGCTACGCACAGACGCCGGACGATAGTAGCGTGGACGGCGACACGATCATGGTCACCGCCACCCAATATGCTGGCACCAAGACGGACACACCGATCATTGAAACGCCGCAGCCCATCACCGTCATCGACGCGGACCGCTATTTGTCGCAGGGCGCGATCAGTATCAGCGATACCGTAAAATATGCCGCCGGTGTGCTCGCCAATCCCTATGGCCGGGACACGCGGGTCGATGGCTTCACCATTCGAGGCCTGGATGCCTTGCAGTTTCGCGACGGCATGCGGGACATCTTCTCTTATTATGCGTCGATCACGTCGGACCCCTATAATTTCTCCCGCGTCGAAATTTTGCGCGGTCCTGCTTCGGTCCTGTTCGGGCAAGGTTCGATCGGCGGGCTGGTGAACCTTGTGACGAAGACGCCGAATTTCACCACAGGCGGCGAAATAAACCTCGTCTACGGCAGCTATGATCGCAAGGAAGCGCTGGGTGACGTCAACTTCGCGATCGCCGACAACCTGGCTGTCCGGTTTGTCGGGCGGGCGCGCGACTCCAACACGTTCATCGATCATGTCCCCGACGACCGCGTCATGTTCGCGCCGTCGATCCGCTGGCAACCCACGCCTGCCACCGACATCATTCTGACCGGCCTGTATCAGGAGGACGATACCGGATCGACGTCGCAATTCCTGCCGATCGTCGGGACATTCCTGCCCAATCGCGTGGCGGGCGCGCAACTGGATCGCGACACATTTGTCGGGAAGGCGGGCTGGGACCGCTATGCCGGTCGTTCCTTGCAGGGCGCGGCCTTCGTCACCCATGACTTCTCGGATCAAGTGAAACTCAGCCTCAAGGCGCGCTATATCGACAGCGACCTGGAATATAACACCCATTATGCCGACAGCTATTCCAATCCCCAGGACCCCTTCTCCGTTTATGGCACTGACGGGCGGACGATCGGGCTGACCGCCGATGCCAGCGATGCGCGGATGAATGTCTTTTCCACCGACAACAATCTGCTGTTTACGTTCAACACTGGCGCCAATCTTGAACATAAACTGCTGGTCGGCATCGACTATAGCTGGAACAAGGTGGCAAAGCGCAATGCCGGCGGGACCGAGATCGTCGACCTGTACGACATCGATTATGCCGCGTTGAAAACCTATGATCCGACTGGCCCCTTTTTAGCCGACAGCCAGAAGCAGCTGGGTATCTACGTTCAGGACCAGATGCGCTTTTTCGATCGCGTTTCGATCGTGCTGGGCGCCCGTCGGGATCGGGTAACAGGGTCATCCGGGCAGAAGGACAATGCAACCACCTTTCGCGCTGGCATCATCGGCGAAATCGGGGCCGGCTTCTCCCCTTTCTTCAGCTATACCGAAAGCTTCCTGCCGGTCGCGGGCCGTATCGACAATGGCGACGGCACCTTTGGCGATCCCTATCGCCCGCAGACCGGTAGCCAATATGAAGCCGGCATCAAATGGCAGCCTGCGCCGGGGACGCTCGTCACGGCGACGGCGTTCAAGATCAAGGAGCGCAACCGTGTGCTCTACCTCGCTGCTGGCGGCACCGCGCAATCCGGGGAACTCAACACCAAAGGGTTCGAAGTCGAGGCCAGCCACACCCTGCCGGGCGATTTCGAGTTGCTGGCCAATTATGGCTATACGAAGCTCAAGTCGGAAACGAACACCAATCTCGATTATATGCCGCGCCACACCGCATCATTCTGGACGACCAAGACCTTTGGCTTGCCGGACGAAGCCCAGCTCCGGCTGGGCGGCGGCGTCGTCCACAGCGGCAAGAGCGTATCGACCAGCGCGATCTGGTCCATTGTCACGCCATCGCGGACGACTGTCGACGCCCTGGCGGAAATCAACTGGAACAGCTGGCGCTTCGCCGTCAACGCGACAAATCTGCTGAACAACCATTATTACGCGTCCTGCCTGGCGCGCGGCGACTGTTTCATCGGCGCGCCGCGCAATGTGATGGGCACGGTCGGATTCCGTTTCTGACGAATGATGAGGAGAGAGACGATGAAAGCATGCCCGCTCGCGCTGTTGGCGCTGATGACCCTGCCGGTGAGCGCGCAGGCGCATGAAATCTGGGTAGAGCGGGATGGCAATGGCCCTGCCCGCATCTATCTCGGCGAACCAGCCGAGGCCCTGCCCGAAGGCGGCGATCCGGAGTTCGAGAAGCTCAAGGCGCCCAAGCTGATCGGCGCAGCCAATGCGGCTCAGGTCCGCAAGGCCGGCTATGTCGAGGTCGCCGCGCCAGCGGGCGATGTCCGCGTTACCGACGACAGCGTGTTCGAACCCTGGGGCGAGGAGGGCAAGAAGCAAGGCGTGATCTATTATGCGCGTGCCGGCCGATCGGACACAAAGGCGGTGCTGCCGCTGGAAATCGTCCCGACGGCTGCGGGCGCGAATAGCTTTACGCTGATGCGTGAGGGTAAACCGGTTCCCGCCGCCAAGCTGCTGGCAATTTCGCCCGACAAATGGTCGAAGAGCTTCACCACGGACGGTCAAGGCCGGGTATCCCTGCCCATTTCCCTCAAGGGTCGCTATATCCTGAGCGCTACCCAGGAAGAGACGGGCGACTTGAAGCTGCGCGGCGCGCCGGTGTCCACGATCTACCATATGACGACCACCAGCTTCGTCCACGACTGATAGCGAAACAGAGGTGCGGCCTTGCGCCCGATTGCCAAGGTCGCGCCGTCCGCGCTATGGCGCGGGCGCGGACTCGCAAGATGTCCGTCAAAGATCGCGCTGGTGCCCGTCATGGGCTTAATAGGGAATATGGTGCGGCCGCGCCTTGGAGCGGCCAACGCCATGGCTGTCCCTGCAACTGTAAGCAGTGAGCGCGTCGCACGGGTTCCGGCCATTGCCGGAACGGCCACTGGACATATGCGTCCGGGAAGGCGTGCGACGGGCGATGACCTGCGAGCCAGGAGACCTGCCGGCGTGGGTCGCTCTTGCCCTTGGTCCAGGGAATGACCGGGGCGCGGCATGTCCGGCGAGCGACGACCAGGCGGCAGGGGTCGCCACGGCAGGCTGGTCGCCCGGCGTCCTGACGCGGACGCCCGGCCCGCCCGACGGTCGATCGCACCGCGTATCGACAGATCCCTTGCCTTCGTTGCACATGCGTCGAGGACATGGGGATATGAGGTCGATCATCAGCATTTGCTCAGCCATGACAGGCTCAGTTCAGTGAAAGCGCGCACCGACGCAGAGCATCAGGAGAAGATGCGCAAGCTCAAGGTCGCTCAGGACAAGAAGATTGCGTCCAAGACCGTCGAAAAGGGCCTGGTCATTGTCCATACCGGCACTGGCAAGGGCAAGACCTCCGCTGCGCTCGGCATGGTGGTCCGCGCCATCGGCCATGGCATGAAGGTCGGTGTCATCCAGTTCGTGAAGGGGGCGATGCAGACCGGCGAAAAGGCGGTATTCGATCGCTTTCCCGATCTCGTCGAATTCAGGCCGATGGGTGAAGGCTTTACCTGGGACACGCAGGACCGCAGCCGTGACATCGCGGTTGCGCGCGCTGCTTGGGATGAAGTGAAGCGGATGATCGCCGATCCATCCTATCAGATGGTTGTCGCCGACGAACTCAACATCGTGCTGCGATACGACTATCTCCCCCTTGACGAGGTTCTGGCCGCACTGGAGGACAAGCCTGAGATGACGCATGTCATCATCACCGGCCGCAACGCGCCTCAGACCCTGATCGACGCGGCGGACCTCGTCACCGACATGACGCAGGTCAAACACCCTTTCCGCGAACAGAATGTAAAAGCGCAGCGAGGCATTGAATTTTAATGATGCTGCGCGTCGAACCGGGCGATTTGCGCCGACATGCTATGCGCGGCACGGACATAGGCGGCGCTACCGCACACTGTCCAGGCCTGTGGAATGCTGATGCGGGGAATGTCCCGCAGCGCCGGGTGATGCAGCATTTCGCTGCCCTGATCCGTCACCTTATCCGTCGCGCTTTCGACAATCAGGAAATCGGGGCGTGCCGCCACCATCTCTTCCAGGCTGACCTGCGCAAGCGCTGGCTTGCCCAGTTTCGCCGCCAGATTGGTGAGGCCCATCCGTTCCATCAGGTCGTCCACCAGCGTGCCGGTGCCCGTCATGTAACCTCGTCGCTGATAATAGGCGGCAATCCGCCCGCGCCCCGTTTTCTTCAAGCTGGCCAGATCGCGTTGCATGGCCGCGATCATACGCCTTCCGCGTTCCGGATGGCCGAGGGCCGCGGCGGTTTCCCCGATTGCGTCGTAAATATCAGCCAGCCGGTCCGCACTTTTAAGGTTCAGCGTCCGATAATCATGCCCCTTGAGCGCCGCCAGCGCCATGCTGCGGCTGGCGGGCATGCCCACGACCAGATCGGGATCGATCGCCAATATATGCTCGGCCGAACTGCTGAGCAGCGGCAGGCCTTGCGCCCGTGTCGCCTCGGCCGACATTTCCCGGTCGTCGGCGTTGCGGGTCAGGCCGGCAATCTGGTTCCGGTCCGCCAGCGCCAGCACAAGCTGATCGGCGCACAGATTCACCGACACGATCCGCTTGGGCGCATGGCCGGTCGATCGGCCGGCGACGGCGTTCGACGCCCAAATGGCGGAACCAGCGGCGGTCGCGAGCAGGCAGAGGACGGAAACCGGAATAAGAGCCTTGTGCATCATGCCAAGTGCCATAGTCGTCACATCACGGCCGGCCAATGGTAATGATGATCCATAATCTACGGGGCCGCATGCTCCTGCTGGGCGGGCTGACCCTGTTGATGGCCGTTGCGGCATTCGGGTCCCTGTTGCTGGGCGCTGTCCCGCTGCCGCTGCACCGCATCCTCGCGGCACTGGCCGGACATGGCGATAGCGTCACCCGCACGATCCTGTTCGACCTGCGCATCCCGCGCACGCTGCTGGGCCTAGCGGTCGGCGCGATGCTGGGCCTCTCGGGCGCTTCGCTCCAGGGTTTTCTCCGCAACCCATTGGCTGAACCATCGGTGCTGGGCACGTCGAGCGCGGCGGCCCTGGGGGCGGTCGGCGCGCTGTATTTCGGTTTCGCACAGCTTCACGCGCTGATGCTGCCGGCAATGGCGATCGGCTCCGCCTGTCTCTCGCTGGTCCTGCTCTTCTTTCTGGCGGGGCGGTCGGAAAGTTCGCTGACCCTCATTTTGGCAGGGATAGCCGTCGCCACCCTGGCGCAGGCGGGCATCAGTCTGGCGCTCAACCTGTCCCCCAATCCCTTCGCCGCCATGGAGATCATGACCTGGTTGCTCGGCAGCCTGGAGAACCGGTCCTTCGATCATCTCTGGATCGCCCTGCCCTGCGTCGCCATCGGCATTGTCCTGCTGATATGGGATGGGCGCGCACTCGATGCGCTTACATTGGGCGAAGACGGCGCCATTGCGCTGGGGGTCGACCTTCGCCGCACGCGCTTGCGGCTGATGCTGGGCACCGCCATCGGCGTGGGTGGCGCGGTGGCGGTATCGGGAACGATCGGATTCATCGGCCTTATCGTCCCGCACCTCATAAGGCCGCTGACCGATCGCAGCCCTTCGGCTATCCTGCTGCCCTCGGCACTGGGAGGGGCGGCATTGCTGACCCTGTCCGACATCGCGGTGCGCCTGATCCCGACGACCAGCGAATTGAAGCTGGGCGTCGTCACGGCGTTCCTGGGCATCCCCATCTTTCTTCTCCACCTTTTGCGGGAGCGGCGGCTATGGTGATGCTCACGCTGAGAGGCGTCGGCGTGACGCTTGGCCGTCGCACGGTGCTGCGGGATATCGACGCCTCCCTGACAGCTGGAATGCTGGTCGGCGTCGTCGGCCCCAACGGCGCCGGCAAATCGACACTGGCGCGCGCGATCATGGCGCTGGTCCCCTCCCGCGGAGAAATCGCGCTGGACGGCCGGACGGTGAGCACGCTTCGGCGGCCGGACCTCGCCAGGCAGATCGCCTATCTGCCGCAGGGACAGACATTGCATTGGCCCCTTACGGTCGAACGCTTGGTGGGCCTTGGCCGGCTGCCGCATCTCGGTCCCATGTCGCGCCTTGGCGATGCGGACGCCGCCGCGATCGAGACCGCGATGCGCCGTGCCGATGTTGCCGACCTTCGGCACCGCATCGCCACGCAATTGTCCGGGGGGGAGCGCGCCCGGGTGATGCTGGCGCGTGCGCTCGCCATCGAAGCCCCGGCCCTGATCGCGGATGAACCGCTAGCCAGCCTTGATCCGGGGCACCAGATCGACGTCATGGACCTGCTGCGCGATCAGGCCCGTCAGGGGGCTTTGGTCATCGCGGTGCTGCACGACCTCACCATGGCGGCGCGCTATTGTGATCGGCTGATCCTGATCGATGAGGGACGTCTGATCGTTGACGGCAGTCCTCAGCAGGTGCTGACGCCGGATCACCTGGCCATGGTCTATGGCATAGACGCGCGGGTGGACATGGAAGGCGCCTGGCCCAGCATCATCCCCATGGGCCGGCGTCACCTGTAGAATTTTGCTCTCGCGAAACGATTGACGGCTTGCCACCATCCGATGTAACGGCCGCGCTGCGACAGGTTCCCCGGCGACGGGGATGAAAATGGGAACGGATAACATCCGGCTGCCCCTGCAACTGTATGCGGTGAGTCATCGGCCATATGCCATTGGAAGCGCAGCTTCCGAGAAGGCGACCGACCGGCGTTGACCCGCAAGCCAGGAGACCTGCCCGTCGCCGTCGTCTTTCGCGCGGACAGGGTGAGCCGGGCGGACGGGGGTAAACCCGCATGACGACAGGAAGCGTCGCGCTTTGCGCGGGCGATGTCGTTTGTCCTTTTTGCAAGGGACGGCATGGCCCGCATGCGCGCGGCTCGTGTCAAAGGGGGTTACCATGCAGAGCCTGTTGCTCAAGAATTCCGTTGCTTTCGTCGCATTGTCCATCGCCTTTCCGGCTCTGGCGCAGGCGCCTGAGGAAATGTTTGACGATAGTGGTATCGTCGTCACCGCCACCCGGACGCCCACGCCACTTGATCAGGTGCCCGCTTCGATCACGGTGCTCGACAAGGCCGCGATTGACCGGGCGCAGGATATCGGCGCTACCGAATTGCTGTTGCGCACGCCCGGCATCAGCATGTCGCGCAATGGTGGCTATGGCACCGCCACCTCGCTGCGCATTCGCGGCGCGGAATCCGAACAGACCGTCGTTGTCATCGATGGGGTGAAGCTCAATGATCCGTCCTCGACCGGCGGCGGCTATAATTTCGCCAATCTGCTGATCGGCGATGCGCAGCGGATCGAGGTCCTGCGCGGCCCGCAATCGACGCTTTGGGGCAGCCAGGCGATCGGCGGCGTGGTCAACATCGTCACCGCCAGTCCTCAGGCCCCGATCGAGGGCAGCTTCGACATCGAAGCGGGATCGCGCGATACCGTCAGCGCCCGCGCCGCACTGGGCGGCGTGTCCGGTCCGCTCAGCTGGCGGATCGGTGGCCAGTCCTTCACCACCGAAGGCATCTCGGCTATCGCGCCGGCCTTTGGCGGCGGCGAGCGGGATGGTTACACCAACCGCAATGTCGCCGGTCGGGCGGAACTGGCGCTGGGCGCCAACGCCAGCATAGACCTGCGCGGCTATTATTCGACAGGCCGGGTGGAGATTGACGGGTTCAGCGGCGACGCGCCCGATTACAGCCATAATCGCGAGTTTGTCGGCTATGCCGGCCTCAATTTCGCTCTGCTTGACGGGCGGCTGCGCAACCGCATTGCCTATAATTATACCGACACCGATCGCGACAGCTACAGCCCGGAACTTGAACAGCCCCTGAGCTTCGAGGCGGCCGGTAAGAACCGCCGGTTCGAATATCAGGGCATCTTCGACCTGTCCGATCGCATCTCCGCCACCTTCGGCGTGGAAAATGAGCGGTCGCGCTTCAAAAGCCGGTCGCCGTCCGGCTCCCTGGCCGATCCGCTCCCCGACTTTGTCAGGGGCAAGGCGGAAATAACCAGCGTCTATGGCCAACTGACCGTCCGCCCGCTCGATGGCCTCACCATCAATGGCGGCGTGCGCCATGACGATCATAATCGCTATGGCGGACGCACGCTTTTTTCGGCGGGCGGCATCTGGACCCTGCCCAGCGGGACAACGCTGCGCGCCAGCTATGGTGAAGGGTTCAAGGCCCCGTCCCTCTACCAGCTGTTCAGCGAATATGGGAATGTGAACCTCGACCCTGAACGTGCTCATGGTTGGGAAGCGGGCGCGCAGCAAGCGTTCTTCGGGGACATGCTGACGATCGGCGCGACCTATTTCGAGCGGACCACGACCGGGCAGATCATCTATAATGGCTGCGACGTCGGCACCACCGATCCGCTTTGCGTCGTGCCCGGCACGGACACGCCGCGCTGGGGCTATTATCTGAACGTGGCGCGTGCAGAAGCGCATGGCGTCGAAGCGGATGCGGCGTTTCGCCTCGGCGGATTGACGCTGGATGGCAATTATAGTTGGACCGTGGCGGAGGATCGCTCCGCCGGCACCGCCAATGAAGGCAACTGGCTGCCCCGTCGCCCGCGCCATCTGGCCAATGCGTCCCTATCCTATGACTTCGCCTTTGGTCTGACCCTGGGTTCTGCGGTGCGCTGGGCGGGCAAAAGCTATGACAACGCCTCCAACGCTACGCGGCTCGACGATTATACGCTGGTCGACCTGCGGGCGGAATATCGGCTGAGCGACAGCCTCCGGCTGTTCGCGCGGGCGGAGAATGTCTTCGACGAACAGTATATGACGGCGTATCGCTACGGCACTCTGGGCCGCAGCATCTATGCCGGGATCAGAGGTCGTTTCTGACATGCTGACCCCGGTCGATCCCGGTCCAGCCGTGGTGGCGTGCAGCAGTTGCCGCCGCCCCGGCAGCCGGGCGTCGGGCGAGCCGCGCGATGGCGCGCGGCTCGTCGCGGCGCTGGATCGGGTGCAGGCGAGCGATCCGGCCTATCGGGACATCGCCATCCAGTCGATGCCCTGCCTGTTTGCCTGCGGTGATGGCTGCACGGTCCATCTGCGCGCGCCCGGCAAGATGGGCTATGTTCTGGGTCGGTTCGAGCCCGATGAGGATGCGGCGCGCGCGATCCTCGACTATGCGCTGAACCATGCGGCCAGCGCCGAAGGACAGGTGCCCTACGCCCTGTGGCCGCAAGGTGTGAAGGGCCATTTCCTGGTGCGCGTTCCTCCGGCAGGATATGTAGCGACATGACTGGCTTTCCCACCATAACGGCATTCGAACACGCCCTTGCCGATTTGCCCGCCCCCGATCCAAAAGCGCAGGCAGCGGCGCGTGCCCGGCAAGCGGAACTGACGAAACCGGCGGGATCGCTCGGCCGGCTGGAGGAGATCGCGGTCTTCTTCGCGGGCTGGCAGAAACAGGAACGGCCCCGTATCGACACCGCCCGCGCCGTCGTCTTTGCCGGCAATCATGGCGTCACCGCACAGGGGGTCAGTGCCTTTCCCGCCAGCGTCACCGCCCAGATGGTGAGCAATTTTGAAAGCGGCGGCGCGGCCATCAACGCCCTGACCCGCTCGGCTGGTCTTGACCTTCATGTCGTGCCCATCGATCTTGACCGGCCGACGCAGGATTTCTCGCTGGCGCCGGCCATGTCCGTCGACGAATGCCTGTCCGCGCTCAGTATCGGCGCGGCTCAAGTGGAGGCCAATCTCGACATGATCGTGCTCGGCGAAATGGGCATCGGCAATTCGACGGCCGCAGCTGCCCTGTGCGCGCGCAGTTTTGGTGAGGCCGCTGCGGCATGGACCGGCCCAGGCACCGGCGTGGATGACGCAGGCGTCCAGCGCAAGATCGCGGTCATCGATCGCGCGCTAGCTTTGCATCGTACAGCGCCGCCTTCCGCCTTTGAAACTTTGCGCCACGTCGGTGGCCGGGAAATCGCCGCCATGGCCGGCGCGATGCTGCGCGCGCGCCACCTTGGCGTGCCCGTCATCCTCGATGGGTTTATCTGTTGCGCAGCGCTTGCCCCTTTGGCGGTCGATAATCCAGCCATTACCGATCATTGCATCGCGGGCCATTGTTCGGCCGAACCGGGGCACGCCCGACTTCTCGACCGGCTGGGGCTCGATCCCCTGCTGTCCCTTGGCATGCGTCTGGGCGAAGGTAGCGGCGCGGTGGTGGCGACCCATATCGTCCGGTCCGCGCTTGCCGCCCATGCCGAGATGGCGACCTTCGCCGAAGCCTTCGTTTCGGATAGGCAATGAGTTGTTATCGCCTGCACCTTCTTCGCCACGGCGAGCCGGTTCAGCCGGGCCTGATGCTTGGCCGTACAGATATGGCGCCGACGCCGGAAGGGATCGACCAGTGCCTGCGTCAGGCGCGGGGCCTGGACGTCGATCAGTTGATCGCTTCGCACCTGGAGCGATGCCGCCTTCCCGCTGAAGCCATTGGCGCGGAGCAGGATCTGACCCCGGCGCTGGACCCACGCTGGCGTGAACTGGATTTTGGAGATTGGGACGGACGCGCCGCCGCCGACCTCGATGCCGAGGCGTTGGGCCGGTTCTGGGCAGATCCGGACACAAGTCCGCCCCCCGGGGGGGAGCGCTGGTCCGATCTGGTCGATCGCATTTCCGTCGCGCTGTCAGGCCTCACGCCACGGCCTACCCTCATCCTGACGCATGGTGGGCCAATGCGCGCGGCCCTCCATCTGCTATGCGGGTTCGATATGAGCCAACTCTGGTCGTTCGATCTGCCTTATGGCGCGTTGCTGTCGTTTCAGGTCTGGCCCGGCGAACAGTCATCAGCCCAGTTGACCGGTCTGGGGCGATGAGGCGCCTCATCCTCGCCTTTCAGTTTCTCACGCGCCTTCCCTTGCCCGCCGTCGCCCCGCAGGCGGATGACTTTGCCGCCTCGATCCGATGGTTCCCTGCTGTCGGGATCGTGATTGGCCTGCTGGTCACGGCGGCGGCCTGGGCCGGGACAATGATAGGCGAATGGACCGGGGCATTGGCGGCGCTGGCCGTCTGGACGTGGATCACCGGCGCGCTGCATCTTGATGGGCTGGGCGATATTGCCGATGCGGCCGGTGCGGCGCACAAGGGCAAGGATGACATTCTGGCAGTGCTGCGCGATCCGCATGCCGGCAGTTTCGCCATCGTTGCGATCATGATGCAGCTGATCGCAAAGCTGGTCCTGCTCCATCATCTTATCATGACGGACGCGCTGTTCGCCCTGGCCCCCATTCCCTTTGCCGCCCGTATCGCACCGCTTTGCTGGGCGCGCTGGTTGCCGCCGCTCCATGAAGGGCTGGGGTCGCGCTTTCGTCATGCCGTGCGGACGATCGACCTGATCGTCTGGGCTTTGGTCCTGATCGCCACCACGGTGATGCTGTCGCTTTCGCTGTCGCTCCTTCCATTTGCGACGCTGGTCTGGGGGCTGTGGATCAGGCGGCGCATCGGGGGCATTTCAGGCGATGGCCATGGCGCTGGCATCGAACTCACCGAGACAGCCCTGCTGCTGGCCGCGGCCATCGCCAGCGCCCTGACATGAGCAGCCCCTTTGTCTGGCACGGCGGCGCTTTGGAAGCGGCCAAGCGGGCATTTGGCGGTGATGCGCCGTGGATGGACCTGTCCACCGGCATCAATCCCGATCCATGGCCCGGTGCGGCACCAGATTCTTTCGATTGGGCACGTCTGCCCGAAATGTCGGCCCTCAAGGAACTGGAGCAAGTCGCCGCGGCCTATTTCGGCGTCGCGCCCGTCCATGTCTGCGCCGTTCCCGGCACCGAAATCGGGATGCGGCTGGTAGGCCGGATGCTCGGCGGCCCGGCCCATCATGTCGAACCCGGCTATCGCACCCATGCCGAAATGATCGCCGGCAGCATTCCCACAGCAGCGCATGATGCGAGCGGGACATCAATCACGCTGATATTGGCCAACCCCAACAACCCGGATGGTCGGACGATCGCGCCCGCCGAGATGGATGGCTTGCTCAGGAAACGATCCGATACCAGCTGGCTGCTGATCGACGAAGCCTTTGCTGACGTCGATCCCCGCATCAGCATGGCAAGCGACGTGCGCGACGCGGCGCGGCTGGTCATCTTCCGGTCCTTCGGCAAATTTTTCGGATTGGCCGGCGTTCGCCTCGGCTTCGTCCTTGGCCCACAAATTATCATCGACCCGTTACGCAGCCTGCTGGGGGCCTGGCCCCTGTCAGCCGCCGCGCTGGCGATCGGGACCGCAGCCTACCAGGATCATGCATGGATTGCGCGGACGCGGCTGGGTCTGTTCGACGCCGTTGCCGCACTCGACGCCCTGTTGACCGACCACGGATATTCCCCGATCGGGGCCTGCCCGCTGTTTCGCCTGATCGAGGTCGATGACGCCCATGCGCTGTTCGACCAACTTGCCCGGCAGGCGATATTGACGCGCCCCTTTGCTGATCGCCGCCATTGGCTCCGCATAGGATTGCCGCGTGATGCAGCATCGTTCGACCGGCTGGACCGGGCATTGCGTCATGGTTGAACCGGCCGCAATGATCGCCTTGATTGTGGATGCGGCTGTGGGTTGGCCCGATCGTCTCTATCGCAGCATCGGCCATCCGATCGGCCTGTTTGCGCGCGCGATCGACGGTTGCGAACGACGGTGGAACCGGCCATCCTTCACTTTTAGCGCGCGCCGCGCATTGGGGCTTGCGACCCTGGTCCTGCTGCTCGGTGTGGTGATCGGCGTCACGGTCGCATTGACGCTGATGATCGAGCATCTGATGGCCGACTTCGCGTGGATCGGCCTTGGCATCCTGGCATGGCCTGCGCTCGCGCAACGCAGTCTGTTCCAGCATGTTCGCCCGGTCGCCGCCGCCCTCCATTCCAGGGACCTGCCCGTCGCGCGGCAGGCCGTGAGCGCGATCGTCGGTCGAGACACCGGCGCGTTGGATGAGGCCGGCATTTCCCGCGCCGCCATCGAAAGCCTGGCGGAAAGCCTTTGCGACGGGGTCGTCGCGCCACTTTTCTGGCTGCTGCTGCTGGGCCTTCCGGGCGTTTGGACCTATAAGGCTATCAATACTGCGGATAGCCTGATCGGCCATAAGGAAGAGCGCTGGCGCGCGTTCGGCTGGTCAGCGGCGCGGCTGGACGATGTGGCGAACCTTATCCCTGCGCGCCTTTCCGCGCTGCTGCTGTGCATGGCGGGCGGACGCGGCTGGCGCATGGCATGGCGCGACGCGGGCAAGCATGCTTCACCCAATGCCGGCTGGCCCGAAGCGGCGATGGCCGGCATATTGGACGTTCGGCTGGCGGGCCCCGTCGCCTATGATGGCGTCCAGCAGGACAAGCCATGGATCAACGCGGAGGGGCGATCGGCGGGCGCCATCGACATCGATCATGCGCTGCGCATCTATATCCGCGCCTGCTTCCTGTTATGGGTGGTCACCGCCCTGACAATTTGGCCGCTCTGATCTGCAACCAGGAACCGTTCGCTATGACCCGTCACCGTCTCCTGTGCCTGGGCGGCGCGCGTTCAGGCAAAAGCCGCTACGCACAGCAGCGCGCCGAAGCAGCGGCTGGCGCGCCGGTTTTCATCGCCACTGCCCAAGCGTTCGATGATGAAATGCATGCACGCATCGCCCGTCATCGCGCCGACCGGGACGCGCGCTGGGACTGCATCGAAGCGCCGCTCGCCCTTGCCCCAACGATCGACGCATTGTCCGGCCAAGGCAAGGTCGTGCTCGTCGATTGCCTGACGCTCTGGCTGTCCAACCTCATGCTGGCTGACAGGCCGATCGAGGCCGAAATGTCGAGCCTGACGCAAGCCATGGATCGCTTTGACGGCACGATCATCCTGGTCGCTAATGAGGTGGGCTGGGGCATCGTTCCCGACAATGCGCTTGCAAGGCGATTTCGCGACCATGCCGGTCGTTTGAACCAGGCGATGGCGACCATCTGCGACGAAGTGACCCTCATCGTCGCGGGCCTTCCCCTCTGCTTGAAATGAGTGCACCGCCGGCCTTTCGCAGCCTGTATCCGATCACGGCATCAGGTAGATTGTCAGCATCCAGCCCGGCACGGCGGCGATAGCCAGAAATGTGCCGAGCGGCGCTCGCGCGGCGGCACTTTTCGCCCGGCCCGTCAGCAGCATGACCAAAAGCCCCGATCCCGCGGCACAGAACAGGATCAGCGGCAATGCCTGCCATCCGAACCAGGCGCCCAGCGCCCCCAGCAGCTTGGCATCCCCCAGCCCCAGCCCGTCCCTGCCCCTTATCGCGCGATAGGACAGGGCAATCGCCAGCAGCACGCCATAGCCCAGCGCTGCACCAATGCCCCTGTCCATCACGCCAACATCGGTCGCGTAGGGGCCGAGCGCAAATCCAAGGAATGCGAGCGGAAGGGTGAGCGCGTTCGGCAGCCAGAAATGGCGCCAGTCCAGGATCGCCAATGGCAGCAGCAGCCAGCCAAGGGATGCCCAGGCAATGCCAGCAAGGTTCGGCGCAAAACCCAGCGCGAAGCATCCGATGACCGCGCAGCCAGCTTCCACCCGTCCATGCAACGGATCGATCCGGGCGCTGCAGGACCGACACCGGCCGCGACTCAGCAGCGCGCTGACCAACGGAAAAAGGTCGCGGGGGCCGAGCGTCCGGCCACAGCTGTCGCAGGCGGAACGGCCGCGCATCACCCCCCTGCCCTGGGGCCAGCGTATAATCACCGTAGCGAGGAAGCTGCCAAGGATGGCACCCGCCAGCGCGCCCAGCAACGCGGCCAAGGGGGACATCACAACCTGCCTTCGACCTTCAACATCCTGGCGTTGCCCTCAGCGGTGAAGCCTGCCTGTTCCAGAGTCGAGGCCAAGGTGGGGTCCGTGGTATCGACCCGCATTTCGGCGACATATCGGCCCGAACGCCAAAGACGCAGGGTGATTTTTTCCAGCCCCGACTGGCTGACCAGCGGCAGCAGCAGCGCTTCCCCGTCGCATGCCGCAACGCCTGACAGGCCTTGCGACAGGTTGAGGCCGGGAAACTGCCCCGCCAGGCGCGCGCGCACGCGGCCTTCGGCATGGCCACAGCGATCGCCGACAAAATACCCGCTGACATCCTCCATCATCAGGCTGCTGACCGGCAGCGGCGCGAACGTGCGTCCCAACGGAACGGCGCCCGTCACATCGTCGACCCCGATCCGTCCGAAACCCACCGTGATCGCGCCGGCAATATCATCGGGCAGCCCCTTTTGCCGGGCTATGTCAAAACGCGCCCGGCCCATGAACAGGCCGATCGGTGATAGTCCGGCGCGAACCGTGCCCAACGGCATGTTGCCAAGCATCAACTGGTCGATCCGTCCGCTCCAGACGGTGCCGCTGATCGCGCGCGCGGAAACGCCCAGCCGCTCCAGACCGGCCAGCCCAAGCGCCACGCGCATCGGCAGGAAGAGCAAGAGAGCAAGGAGCAGCATGACGACGAGGAAGACACGCATGCGGCGGGACAGGACCAGCCCCATCATTGCCCCTCTCCCCGTTCCAACACGGCCTGCACGGAAATGCTGCCCGCCGTGGGGGACGGGCGCGCGCTCATGGTGACGACGCGCACACCCTGCCCTTCCAGTGTCGAAAGCCACGAAAACAGTGCGATCGGTCGCACCGAGGCAATGGCAATATCCATCCGGTCATTCCCCTGCGCCTGGGCGCGCTCCAGCGTCAGGCCGGCCTCCCCGGCGCTTTGCCCGACAAACTGGTCGAGCGGCACGGTCGATCCGACATTGGCTGGCGCGCGCGGCAGCGCCTTGAGCTGCGCCACGGTGGCGCGAATGGCGGCATTGCGCTCGGTCGCCTCCACCAGCCGGTCGCGGGCGTCACGCTGCGCCCGGTCGAGCGGGACGGCAATGCCAAACCAGAGGATGACGATCGCCAGCAGCGCGAACATCACGCCCAGCATCCAGCGTTCGCGAGGCGAGCGTTCCGCCCAATAAAGTCCCAACCTGTCCATCATGCCCGCACCGTGATTTCCGCCAGCGTCCGGCCGCCCGGATCCTGGGACGACGTGGCCGTAATCGTAAAGCCCGCCGCCTGAAGCGCGAGCAGCACGATATTGATGTCTTCCGCCTTGGCGGATGCCAATGTGGCGCGAACCATGCCGTCGGCATCCCGCGACAGGGTAGTGAGCGCAACGCCCGGTGCGTCCTGCATGGCCGACAGCAAGGCGGCAACAGGCGCGGTAAAGGCGCGTCCGCCAGCACCCCGCGCAGCCAGCCGGCCCTCCATTTCGATCTGCGCCTGCGCAGCGTCAGATGCGTTCGGCAAAACCTCCTGCGCCAGCGCCAGGCTTTCGCGATCCAGCCGGTTCGCCTCGCTATGCTGACGTGCAAGCCAAATCAGCGCCGTCGCCAGCAACAAGAACAGGATCATCCCTGTCCAGACCGCGATGCGTTGAAGCGCACGGCGATCCAATGCCGGTCGCACCCGCTTGGCGAAATCGCCCTGGCGCATGTCAAGTGGTGGTCGGTCCAGCGCCGCGATCGCGCGTCCCTCCACCATGCCGGTGGTGACGTCGATCATCGGCGCATCGGCGATCAGCTCGGGCAGCGCCATGTCCTCGGGCAGCGCCATATTCTCACCGCGCAGCACCGCCGCACCGCCGATCATGGCGCGGCCCAACCCCTGTTCTGGCGCTTCGATCAATAAGGGGGCGGGCACGATGATATCAGGATCAAGGCCATGATTCTGGGCCCAAAGCATCCAATGCTGCATATCGCTGCGGCTGGCCAAAGCGATCAGATGCGGCGCGGACGGATCGTCATTTTCATCGACAGCGGCGAATAGCTGGTCGGCAGGCAGCAGCCCGCTCGCCAGCACCGCCAACCGCGCAGCCGCCCGTCCCTGCCGCGGAGGAAGATCGGGGTAGGCCATCCAGTGCAGCGTCACCAGGGCGGCCGGCGGCACCAGCAGCACGCGGGCCTGTTCGGGCAAAGCGGCTATGCCGCAGGCGGCGAGCCAGTTGGCGCCTTCGCCCGACTGGACTAGCGCCCCATCGATCACCCGCATCCAGCGCACGGGCAGTTCCGCCGCTTCGGGCAGGAACAGGATCAGCGCGTCGCGGCTGCTCACGCCCCCGCGCCCCAGCTACGCCGCACCAATTGCGCCGGGCTTTCCCGCGCATCGATCAGCGCGCGTTCCACCACCTGCGTTCCCCCGACATTCACCGAAACCGTCACTCCAAAAAATCCCGTCTTCAACTTCACCTGCTCTGCGACCTCTGCCGCGGGCGACAGGCCGACCAGCGAGGGCAGCTTCCAGAAACCCGGCACGCTGCCGTAGCCATCCTCCGGCCGCTGCGCCAGCAATTGCCGTGCCTGCGCGACGCTCAGCTCGCCCGGCAGCAGCATCGCAAAAAGGGGCGCCTGCGCGGGCAGCAGCGTATTGATGTTGATCGGCGACAGGTCTGTGACAGGCAACGCGCAAATCCAAGGCTTCACCAGATCATAGATGGCAGGCGTGATACCGGCGACCGCGCGCAACTCGCTTGGGTCGATCATCATGCGATTGGCGGCGCGATAGGGCCGCTCCATGCCGGCATAGGTTTCATCCTCCGCACCGCCCGGTTGTGGCACGGTGTCGCTGTCGACCCAGTCGGCCAGGCTTGACGCAGCCGTCGCTGCCTGACGCGCGTCCACGCCTAATGCCTCCAGCAGCGCCTGGAACTGGGACACGCCGACCGGACGCACCTTGAGGAGGGCCTCGCTTCGTCCGCTGACCACGCTGTTGAGGTTGAAGCAGTTACCGCCATCGGTCACTTGCGCGGTCGCCAGACCGCCAGGCACGGGAATTGTTTGCGGCGTGCCCATCCACCCGCCCGCCAGCGTGATCTTCGCAGGATTGGATTCGACCAGATCGTTGATGCGCAACCGCGCCATTTCCGTGCCGGCGTCAGCGAAGGCGCGCGCCTGATCCACCGCGCCGCCATTGCCGGTCATGCGCGTGGCAAGCGCCACGCGTTCCAGGGCGGTCGACGCGACCACTGCCATCACCGCAACCAGGAGCAGTACGGTCAGCAGCGCGGCGCCCCGTTCTTTTGGATTGCCAGGATCAGGCACCGGCCGCTCCTTCCGCGCCTTCCAGCTTTTCGACCGGACCCGGTGCAACCAGAAAGCGCATCATGACCGGCGGCTCACCGGTGCGCGTCACCGTCATCTCGACCGCCTTGGGCAGCAAGTCGGGCTGGCTTGGTGTCCAATCCTCCCGCCACTGCCCCTGCGCATCGCGAAAACGCAGCGTCACGGCCTCGACATTATCGAGCAGCGCGGCAGGATCATCCCCCGCAGCGCCATCGAGTTGCGCATAGGTCCGCCGCTCCAGCCGCCCTTGCCGGACCCAATATTCGACCTTCTGCAAGGAGGGGCGCGGCATGTCGCCCAGATTGTCCCACCCCCCGCGCACGAACTGCATCACGGGTTGCGCGTCTCCAACATCATGTGCCCAGAAGGCCGGTGCCAACGTGCCCGCCTCTGTCCGGGTGATGCGCGGCACCGCCTGTCCCAAGTCCCCGGCGAGCGCGCCGCCGGCCCGCTGCACCGCGGCCATATCATCGAGCCGCGCCTTGACCTGCGCCTGCGCCGACACGCTGTTGCCCAGCAACAATACGCCCGCACTCGCCAGCATCGCGAAAATCATCAACGCGACCAGCAGCTCGATCAGCGTGAAGCCGTGTTCGGCGGAACGCATATCAGACGTGAAGCCGTGTTCGGCGGAACGCATTTCGGGCTCGAAGCCCCGTTGCACGACGATTTGCCTGCCCTGCGTCATTCCACCACCCGCACGAAGCTGAGCGCGACCGGCGATGCGCCGGGCTGGCCATCAACCGTCAGGTCAACCTGGAGCAGACGGCGGTCGTCGGTAGGCTTGACCACGCGGCTCCAGCGCCAGCGACGTCCCCCATTGGAAACCTCACCGTCTTCTTCGCCAATCGAGGGGGGAACAGGATCAGTCTGCACGTCCACCATAAGGTTGCGTGCAACGATCTGGCCCATCGCCTTGCTATCCAGGTCGGCCGCCGTGCGCAGCGTCACGCCCTGCAACCGGACAAGCGCCAGCGCGGCCAGGCTGAACACAGCGAGCGCCACCAGCATTTCCAGCAGGGTAAAGCCCCCTTCCCCCTGACGCGCGCGATCAGCCATCGACCATCACCTTGCCTGCCATGTCGATGCTGACGGACACGCGTTCACCTTCGCGCGCAAGGGTCACGGTGAGGGCATCGGTGGGCAGGCCCGTCCCGTCGAAGCCGATCTGCAAGCGCCCATCCCGCCCGACTTGCGCGCGCGTGCCGGGCTTCCAGTTGGTGGTGACGAACGGCTTTTCTTCCAGCGGCGTCCATTGGCCGCCATCGCGGCGCTGAAAGCCGTAGCCGGACGCGGATACCCACAGGCCCAGGGGGCGCGCGGTCACGACCGCTTCGTCGCGCGCGGCGGCAACGCGCGCGGCAAAGCGGTCGGCATCCTCGATCACGCGGCCGCGCGGATCGGGGATGGCCAGCACAACGGCCGCCGAAATGAAGCCGATGATCGTCAGCACGACCATCAGCTCCAACAACGTAAAGCCCTGTTGGGCGGAACGCGCAAAGGACCTGAAGCCCTGTCGTGCGGAACGCGCGTTCACCGCGCATCCCGCCTTGGACGTCCGCTCAGAGTTCGCTGGAATAGATGTCCGCATTTTCCTGCTCTCCGCCCGGCTGACCGTCGGCGCCCAGCGAGCTGATGTCGAACGCGCCGCGACGACCCGGCACGGTGTAGACATAAGCGCGGCCCCAGGGATCATCAGGCAGTTTCTTGATATAGCCTCCGCGCCGATAACGCTGCGGCTGCGCAAGCGAGGGCGGCGGGTTGAGCAGCGCCTGGAGGCCATCCGATGCCGACGGATAGGTCAGATTGTCGAGCCGATACTGCTCCAACGCCTGTTCAATGGTTGCGATGTCCGCCTTGGCCTTCTCGACGCGCGCGGTGTCGGTGGCAGGGATGACGTTGATCGCCACGATCGTCGCCAGCAAACCGATGATGACGATGACGACCATCAGTTCGACGAGGGTGAATCCCTCTTCGCCCGACTTTCCCCCTTCATTCCTGTCAAAACGCATTGCGGCTTTGGAAGAAAGGCGCGTGGCGTTGCCATATTTGGCCCGAAGTGATGTCACGAAACGCATATATACTCCTTCAAGCCCCGGTGAGGCTTTGCAGCTGCAGGATCGGCAGCAGGATGGACAGGATGATGACGGCGACGATGCCCCCCATCAGGATGATGATGACCGGCTCCAGCATGGCCAGAGCAGCTGAAGTGAAACTGTCAAATTCGCGCTCCAGATAATCGGCGGCGCGCTCCAGCATCGTGTCGAGCCGCCCCGCGCTCTCGCCACTGGCCGCCAGATAGACGAGCAGTGGCGGGAACACGCCCGCCCGGCGCAGCGCGGCCGACAGGCTGCCGCCGCCACGGATCGCTTCGACAATGTCGTCGGAGGCGCGGCGGAGCACCCGGTTGTGGACGGTGTTCGCCGTGAGCGACAGCCCCTCCATCAACGGCAGGCGGCTGGCCACCATGGTAGACAGGGTCCGCGCCATGCGCGCTGCGTGCAGATCCCGGATCAACCGGCCGAGCAGCGGCAGACCAAGCAACGTCGCGTCGAACCGATAGCGGAAACTATCCACCTTCAGCGCACGCCAGAACATCAGGCCCGCTATCGTCAGCAGCAGTAGCAAGAGCCACCAATAGCCGGCGAGGAACGCCGACAGGCCCATCACCATGCGGGTGAGCAGGGGCAATTCCTGCCCCACCGTATCGAATTGCTCCACGACCTTGGGCACGACGAAGATCATGAGCGCGGCGACGACGCAAACGGCGAAGGTGGCGAGGACCGACGGATAGGCGATGGCGGTGAGCACCTTCGAGCGCATCAGCGCCTGCCGCTCCATCAGGTCCGACAGCCGCTCCATGATGGTCGGCAGGCTTCCCGAACTTTCGCCGGCCGAGATCATGGCCCGATAGAGCGGCGGGAAACTGCGTGGCTCGGCCCCCAGCGCGTCGGCCAGGCGCCGCCCCTCCAGAACGCCGCCATGCACCGTGCCGACGATGGCGCGGACATGGTCCTGCTCGCTCTGGCGGCCAATCGTGCGCAGCGATTCCTCCAGCGGGCTGACCTGGATCAGCGTCGAAAGCTGGCGAGTAAAAAGCGTCAATTCCTTGGCGCTGAGCCGTGGCGCGCGCAGCGACAGGCCCGCGCGCTGCCGTGCCTTCGTTGCCGCTCCAGGCTCCAGCCGCACGATGAACAGCTTACGCCCGTCCAGTCGGGCGCGCGCGTCATCAACCGTATCGGCCCTGACCTTGCCCGACCGTTCGCGCCCTGCCGGGTCGATCGCCACATAGTCGAAATCAGCCATCGGCGATGGTTTCCACCTCGGTTGCGTCCCGGCGCGAAACGCGGATCGCTTCTTCGGCCGTGGTCTGCCCATCGCGCACGAGCGCGCGGGCCGCCGATCCCAGATTGGGCGCGTTGAGGAAAGCGTGGCGCGCGATCAGCGATTCATCGCCGCCATCGTTGATCAGGCGGCGGATCGTGTCGTCGACACGGATCGCTTCAAATACGCCGATCCGGCCCTTATAGCCCGAACCGCTGCATTCATCGCAGCCGCGCGCCTTGTAGATGATGGTCCCGGGGTCGAAGCCCAGCAGCGCGCTGGCTGACTTGTCTGCCTGCACCGGCTCGCGGCAATGCTGGCAGAGCCGGCGGACAAGCCGCTGGGCAATGACGGCGCGCAGCGTCGAGGCAAGCAGGAAGGGTTCGACGCGCATGTCGCGCATACGCGTGATCGCGCCGACAGCGTCATTGGTGTGGACGGTCGAAAGGACAAGGTGGCCCGTCAGCGACGCCTGCACCGCAATCTCCGCCGTCTCGCGGTCGCGGATTTCGCCGACCATCACGACGTCCGGGTCCTGACGCAGGATCGCGCGCAGGCCCGCCGCGAAGGTCAGGCCGACCTTGGCATTGACCTGTGTCTGGCCGACGCCTTCGATCGCATATTCGACCGGGTCCTCCACCGTCAGGATATTGCGGCTGCCATCGTTGAGCTGGCGAAGGCCCGCATAGAGCGTGGTCGTCTTGCCCGAACCCGTAGGCCCTGTGACCAGGATGATGCCGTTGGGTTCGGACAGTCCCTCGCGGAAGATGCGGTCGGGCGCACCCGTCAT
Organism: Sphingobium sp. UBA5915; assembly: GCF_002431195.1. NCBI lineage: Bacteria > Pseudomonadati > Pseudomonadota > Alphaproteobacteria > Sphingomonadales > Sphingobiaceae > Sphingobium > Sphingobium sp. UBA5915. The sequence continues at coordinate 72,736 of NZ_DJDV01000058.1, forward strand.
GCCCAGCAGGTCCAGGTTCATGCCCGCATTCTCCTTGTCGAGAATACGCAGCACCACCCGCTCGCCTGCCCGGCTCGGCAACGTGGACACACGGACGTCGAGCAACTTGCCGCCCAGGGTCAGGCCAATGCGCCCATCCTGCGGCACGCGGCGCTCGGCAATGTCGAGCCGCGCCATCACCTTGATGCGACTGACCACCACCGGGGCAACGTGCGGCGGCATCCGTAGCGTTTCGCGCAGCACGCCATCGACGCGCATCCGCACGATCAGCCCGGTTTCATATGGCTCGATATGAATATCCGACACGCCCTGCCGCGCGGCTTCGGCGATGATGCCGTTGATCAGGCGGATCGCCGGCGCGTCGTCCGCGCTGTCGAGCAAATCGTCGGCGGTGGGAATGTCGGCCGCCAATATGTCCAGTTCATCCGCCCCCACCTCGAGCGATCCTGCCATCGCAGCGGCGCTGCCCTCCATCGCATAATGGTTGGACAGATGGCGGTCGAACTCGGATGGCTCGACAAAGCGCACATCGAAGCTGCGCGCCAGATGACGGCGCACTTCCAGCAGGACGCGCGGATCGCTGCCCGCCCGCACCGCGATCACGATCCGATCACCCTCCTGCGGCAGCAGGACGACGCCATGCTTGCGCGCAAAGACATAGGGAATGTCGATCGGCCGCGGCGGCGATGGGATCGCGGCCTCGACGCTCTCCAATTCGCTCATCGCTGCTCTCCGCTCGCGGGGATTTCGACCGGGCGCACCACGCCGCTCGACTGACGGACGGTGGGTTCGATGACGTCGGGCTGCACGCCTGCCTGCGGCTGTACCACCATATCGCCGGGCTGCGGCGGCGCGATCGGAGGCGCTGCGCCCATATAATCGCGCACCAGCTCGTCGATCGTCGGCTCGGAGTCCGGATCGCGCTGCAACTGCATGCCGCGAATATAGCCGTAGCGCTGCTGTGTCAGCTTCTGCGCATCTTCCTTGGACCGGAGGATGGTCGGGCGGATGAAGACCATGAGGTTGGTCTTCGTCCGGCTGCGGCTGCGCGATTTGAACAGCTCGCCAATGCCCGGAATGTCCGATAGCAACGGAATGCGCTCGATCGTCTTGCGCTCATTGTCGTCGAGCAGGCCGCCCAGCGCCAATATTTCGCCGTCATCGACGGTCACCGTCGTTTCGATCTCGCGCTTGTTGATGATGAGGTCGCTGTTATCGTTGCTGACCGGTCCGGCCACGCTCGACACTTCCTGACGCAGGAACAGCTTGATTGCGCCGCCGGTATTGATCTGGGGCTTAACCTCCAGCTTGATGCCGACATCCTGGCGCTGGACCGTGCGGAACTGGTTGTCGAAATTCTGGCTGAGCGCCTCACCAGTGGTGACGGGCACTTGCTGCCCCACGAGGATCGACGCCTTCTGATTGTCCAGCGTCATGACCGAAGGCGTGGAGAGCAGGTTGCTTTCGGTGTCGGATTTCACTGCATTGATGATCGCACCGAAAATGCCGTTGCTGCCAATGCTGCCGCCTAGGCCGGCAATCGCGCCGGTCGCGCTTTGCAGACTGTTGATCGCTGCTTGTTGCAGCGTGCTGGCAAGATCGCTGTTTTCGCGCACTTCGGTGGTGGTGCGGGTGCCGTCAGGCGCCACCACCGTCGTCGTCGTCGTGCCCAGCTGATTCGCGCCATAGGCCCCGGCGAGCGTCAGCAGATTGGGCGAGGCATTGCTGTAGTTGGTCGCGGCAAACCCGGTCTTGGTACTGCCGATCAGGAACTGCACGCCCAGTTTCTTGGCGGCGGCATCGCTGATTTCGACGATGATCGCTTCCACCAGCACCTGCTCGCGGCGCGTATCGATCTGGCGGATCGTTTCGCCCAGCATACGCTGCACATCGCTGTTGGCGGCGACGATGATGGCGTTCGCACCTTCATAGCGAGTCACGATTGCCGGGCCGCGCGTATTGATACCGCCGCCGGATGAGGATGCGGACGAAGACGCCGCGACGGGTGCGGCGGCCTGGGACGCGGGTGCGCCGCCCTGCCCGCCCGACGCGGGCGTTGCAGATGTTACCGGTTCGCTGGTCGATTGCCCCACCAATTGCTGCAAGACTGGCAACAGCTTTTCAGCATCGGCATGCTCCAGCCAGTAGACCCGGATTTCCGTGCCGCTTGCCGCCTGGCGGTCCAGTTCGCGCGCCATATTGGCGAGCCGGGCCACCGTCCCGGCGTCACCGCGAATGGCCACCGAATTGCTGCTGTCGATCGGCACCACGGTCGCGGCTGACGGCGCGGCATTCTCGCCCCCGCCGCCATTCGTCACCAAGGCCTGAAGCGACGTCGCAATCTCCCGCGCGCCGGCGTTCTTGAGTGCAACCATCTGCGTGGCGGCAGTGTCGCGGTCGATGCGGGCGATCACCTGGCGGATGCGGGCGACATTATCGGCATAGTCAGCGACGACCACGCTGTTGCCGGCGCGGTTGGCCGTGACCGACCCTTCCTTGCTGACCAGCGGGCGCAGGGTTTCCAGTGCGCTCGCCGCGTCGATCGACCGGAGGCGAAACACTTCCGTCAGGAAGCTGTTGCGGTTGGCGGCGCGGCCGACGCCGCTTGGCTGACCCGCCGCCCCATCGACCGGCTGGATGCGATAGGCGCCGCCCGGCGCAGGCACGGCCACCAGCCCGTTAGCGCGCAAGGTCGACAGGAAAATCTCGAAATATTCCGATCGGCTGAGTGGCCGGTCGGTGACGACCGATACCTTCCCCTGCACCTTGTTGTCGATGATGAAGGTGCGGCCCGTAACCCGCGCCGCATCCTGAATGAAAGCGCGAATGTCGGCGTCGCGCACATTGAGCGTCTGTTGCGCCCGAACAGACGCGATCGGCGTCGCCAAAGCGAGGGCCATGGCGGCGGAGAGGAGAAGTTTGCGGGTCATTGGCCTTGCACTATGAGGTTGACCGAGGCGACGGCCGCGCCGCGCTCGACGGTCAGGGACAGGCGCGCACCGGGCGCGATCTGGTTCTGGAGGCTTTGCAGGTCGCCGACCGACTGGCCGTTGACCTGGGTCACGATATCGCCGGGACGAAAGCCTGCGGTAGCGAAGCCCGGGCCCTTGGCCGCGACGACGAGGCCGGTCACCCGGCCATTTTCCATGCGGGGGGCAAAACCGATGTCGCGCTTCAGCATATCAGCGGTCACGCCGCCTCCGGGCGCTGCCGGAGGCGGCGGAGCGGCGCTGGTCCAGCCCGCACCGCCGGCCGGTGGGGCTTCAGCGTCTGTTGCCGACGTCGACTGATCGAGAAACGCCTGTTCCTCCGCTCCGCCGCGATCGATCGTGACATGATCGAACGCCACGGCTTTCAGCACCACGCCGGGCATGATCTCATCACCCACAGCGTAGCTGTTCTGGACGCCGTCGGGCGTAGCGATGATGGCGGACCCCAGGCCCGAGCCCTCGTTAAGGCGTATGCCATAGACCGTCAGCGCCAGGGAAGTGACCACACCGCCCGATTGCTCCGGCGCTTCAGCGCGAAAAAAGGGATCGAAGCTTCCAAACAACAGCGCACGGGCCTGGGGCGACAATAGCTGAGCCTGACGTCCTTCCCATGGTCCAAAGCTGCCGACCGGGGTCACGACGGCCCACACCAGGCGCACCAGCAGCAGCGCCAGAACGACCAGCAATGTCTTTTCCAGAAGACCAAGCCAGTCGATACCGCGCGTAACAAGCCGCGCCCGCCGCCAACGGTCAATCCTGTCACCTACCGCAACGCGCATGATGTCCGACAAGCCCCCCGAAATATGCGAGCCTGCTAGGCGCGGCGCTTTACATCAAAATGACGGTTATATTGCTTTATTATGACAGGCTTGCATGCAGAGCATTTCTACGGCTGAAGGTCAACATTTGCGACCATCAAGGCATGTCATCGACACGAGGCTCCATGACCCCAGAGACCCTTTCACCGCCCGCGCCTGCCGGCGTTGACGCCGATCCGGCCTGGATTGCGGCACATCCTCGCGTTCAGCGAGTCCCCAACAAAGACCTCGCGCTTTTCATCCTGCGTGACTTTCTGAGCGCGGGCGAATGTATGGGACTGATCGACCGGATCGATGCGCAACGCCGTCCGTCAACCATCGCCGATCATAATGGCGACGGTTATTTCCGGACGAGCGAGACATGCGATCTCGATCACGGCGATCCCTTCGTCGCGGCAGTCAATGCGCGCCTCGACGCGTTCACGGGAATCGCAACCGAACATGGCGAACCCATTCAGGGACAGCGCTATGCCGTGGGGCAGGAGTTCAAGGCCCATACCGATTATTTCGATCCTAAGGGCGCCGATTTCGACCGTTACTGCGCAGTGGCCGGCAATCGCACATGGACGGTGATGCTCTATCTTGATCAGCCCACCGCCGGCGGCGCCACACGCTTCACCCGCATCGGCAAGACGGTTCAACCCGAAACCGGCAAGCTTCTGGCGTGGAATAACCGCCTGCCATCAGGCGCGCCCAACCCAGCCAGCATCCATCACGGTATGAAAGTGCGCAGCGGGGTCAAGCATGTCATCACCAAATGGTATCGCGAGCGGCCCTGGGGCTGATGCCTAGCGCCAGAAACGCGGAGCCTGCGCGAAGCGGTCATGGGCTTTGCCCGCCTTACGCAGCAGTTGCTTCTCCGATTTGATATCCAACCCGATATTATCGGGCAGATGGTAGCGTGCGAACAGCGCTGGTGCCGTTGCCAGATCGTTAAGGTCGCCTAGACGATCCTGCAATTTGGCCAGCGCCTTGACATACGCGCCATGCGCCTTCTGCGATGGCTTGTCCTGATAAAGACCCGCAAAGAATTCAGAGCCATAGCGCAGCTTCTTGGCCTCTTTACGGACCTTGTGCCGCAAATCCGACGGCAGTCGCGCCAGATCATCTCCCCCCTTGGCGACTCGCTTGTGTAGTTTTTTAAGGCGACTGGCCGCGAAATCCGCAACTGACGCATCCGATGCACCACTGCATCCCGCCCCCAGCGCCAGCCATTCGGCAATATCCAGCAGCAAGCCGCGAATGCGTGCCGATTCGAGCCATTCGCGCACCCGCGCATGGCTTTCCGCGCGCGCCTCCGCAATCGCCGCCTGGGCAACGGGGTCCAACCGCCCGTGCAGCACATCCAGATCGCGCGCCTCCCCCAGCAACGCCGCCAGCCAGCGCAACTCCTGTTGAAAGCGTGCGACGTCTGCCTCCAGCAGCACCGTCTTGAACAGGGTCAGCGCACTGCGCAACCGGCGCACCGCAACACGCGCCTGATGCAGGGCCCGCTCTCGAAATTCGGCCAGCAACAGCGACTCGTTGCGGCGATAATGGCGCAAGCATGCGCCCGCGATCGCCAGAAACGCATCGCGGATCGTCATATCGGCGTCGAGCAGGACCGGCTCAGCCTTGACCGATTCCCTTATCGGTCCCCGCAGCAGATAGCCGCGCTCCGCCTTGCTCAGAACCGCAGGGCGCACCGACACCTCGGCATCTATGCGGCGCGCGATTGCGAACAGCGCGGCAGGTGCGCCAGCGACAAGTTCGAGTTCGACCTCGCAAAGGTCTGCTTCGCGCGCACCCGCCCGTACGACGCCCCGGTCGATCACCATCTCCACCTTCGCATCGCCCTCTTCGATCTGCCAGCGCATGCGTTCGATATCGGTTTCAAACATCGGCTCGATCTGGTCGACAGCCTCGCCCAATGCGTCCCGCACTGGCGTTTGCGCATCAAGCACTGGCCTGTTCGACCGGACGGGTCGTTCCCATTCCTGACGCGTGAACAGCCCACCCGCAGCCGACCCGTCGCCCTTGACGGTCTGCACCCTGCGCCGCCCGGACTGCCGAATCCGCAGGCTGATCCCCTTGTTCGCCAGTTGCGTATCGGGCGTATCGAAATAAATGGCGCGCAGACGGGCGACATCCTCGCGCTCAGGCAGCATGTCCCATTGCGACAGACGGCTGGCGCCATCGTCCGACAGGTCCAGCTTGAGTTCGATTTCGCGGCCCATATATCCTCCATCATACGCCGCAAGGGGGCGGATGCATAGCAGGACGCGTGGCCCCGGGGCGTCGTTCCAGAATCGCAACGGCCGGCCTGTCGAATGACGGGCCGGCCGCACGATCCGGGGGGCGATCAGCCCCCACTGGCAAGGTTTAGAACGCCACCGTCAACGACGCGGCGATCGTGGTGCCGATCTTGTAGCGGTTATAGAATATCTTGGTGCCGCCGGCCTCTTGGAATTCCTGATATTTCCGGCCCGTGATGTTCCGAGCCTCAAATTTGAATTCGCTGTTGATGCCGCCCGGCAGCGTCACACCCCGACGGGCGACGAAGTCCAGCGTCAGGCCTGGCTTTTCCTTGATATCGGGTTGCAGGTTCGGACCACGGCTGGTGACGCGAGGGCTGGCATAGGTGAGCAGCAGCGTCTGCTGCGACAGCTTGTCCGTATCTTCGAGCCCGATCTGGACGTTGACCAGATGGTCCGACTGGCCCGTCAACGGCGCGCCGTCGACGAAATAGTCGGACGCGGCCGGCAGGTCGCCGGTGGTGTAGGTGTAAGGAATGGTCGTGTCGCCATCGCTCACCTTCAGTTCCGACTGAGTGTAGGTGTAGTTGCCGATCAGCACCACGCGGCGGGTCTGGAAGAAGTTTGAATCCATCCCGTCGAGCGGAATATATTTCTGCGCTTCTACCTCAAAGCCGTACAGCGTCGCTTCCGGCGCATTGGCGAAGCTGGTGGTCACTGCATAGGTATCGGTAATGGTCGTGAAGGTTTCGATCGGATTGTCGATCTTCTTGTAGAAGGCCGACGCCGTCAGCCTCTCATCGCGCCCCATATACCATTCCGCGCGAATGTCGGCGTTCCACAATTCGCTGTCCTGCAGGAACGGGTTGCCGCGATAGAAGCGGTTGGATTCGGTGTCGATGAACGGCTGGGCGATCAGTTCGCGAAACTGCGGACGAGCGATCGTCTTGGACCCCGAGGCGCGGAACTGCAAACCGCCGCCCACGTCATAGGTCAGCGTGACGGCCGGCAACCAATAGTCATTCTTGACCTGGTTGAACGGCGTCTCGCCGGTCGAATAGACGTCGACGCCCGTCACCGACTGGCGGCCATTTTCGTAGCGGACGCCAGCATCGATGCTGAGGCCTGGGAACAGCTCTGCCTTTACCTGCCCATAGCCGGCATGGACGCGAAGCGCGGCGTCATAGACCGGATATGGCCCGGAAAAGTCGAGCAGGCCAAGATCGTAGAGCTGGATGGTCGCATCCGACAGCAGATAATCGGGCCGCAACTGCTGCACCGGCACGGGCAGGTTCACGGCATCGAAATGCAACTCATAGCGCGACGATGTACGCTTCGTATCCGTATAGGCATAGCCCGCCGTCACGGTGAAGCTTGGCGCGATCTTGTAGCTGAGATCCGCGCCGCCCGACCACAGGTCTTCGTTCAGGTCGCTGAACGTGACCGATGCATCGCCACGCTGGCGATTGAGCGCATTGATGAAGCGGTCGCCCACCGGATCAATGTCCAGATCGCGGTTCGAACGGACATAGACGAATTCGCGTTCATAGGGGGCTTCGCGCTGCGAATTGGCATAGCCGCCCCGCACATCGAGGCTCAACGCTTCGTCGAACTTGAATTCGCCGACAAATTGCGTGTCGATCAGCTGACGCTCATACCAGGCGGTCTGCTGGGTCAGATAATCAGCGCCCTGAATTTGGCCGTCATTCTGGCCGATGGCGAGCGAGGCACGCTTGAGCGTGTCGCGGATATAAAGGTTGGTCCAGCGCAGCTTCTGCTCGCCCCACTCAACGCCGACACCCAGCAGTCCGTTAACGGTGACCTGATTGTCGGTGACGACCTGATTATAGCTTTTGCCCGCGCCTTCTTCGACGGTCAGCGACGCCTGCTGCAAGTTGTCGCGCGTGCGCCATTTGTTGCTATATCCCGCCGTGGCGATGATGCCGACCCGCGCATCGCTGCCAACGTCGAAGGCCGTGCCGCCGTTGATCGAGCCGGAGAAGTTGAACGGCAGGCTGTTGGTGCGCTGAAGCACCGACGTCTTGCTGTTCAAAAACTGCATGGCGATCGCTTGCTGGTCGGAGCGATCGATATTGGCGAAGGGCACGCCCGCGCCAAAGGCATCCTTGAGCAGCGGCGGCACGTCGCGCGAACTGTCGTCAAAGCCGGTCCAGTCCGACTTGCTGCCATAGTAGGTATAGCCAAGCTGACCCGAGGTTTCGGTATTCGCGGAGCTTCCAACGCCGATTTCCAGATAGGATTCGGTCGGGATCGCTTTTGTCGTCAAGTTGATCACGCCGCCGCCAAATTCACCGGGGAAGTTGGCCGAGAAGCTTTTCTGCACCAAAGTCGACGCAATTACGCTGGTCGGGAAAATGTCGAGGGGCACGACACGCTTGAGCGGCTCGGGACTGGGCAGCGGCGAACCGTTGAGCAGTGCGAGCGAATAGCGATCGCCAAGGCCGCGGACATAGACATAGCCGCCCGACACCACGGACAGGCCAGTGACGCGCTGAAGCGAACCGGCGATGTCACCCTCACCCGTGCGCTTGATGTCGGCCGCCGACAGGACGTTCACCACCTGCGGCGCCGCCTGCGAGATGTTGCTGGTGCGGCGACCGGTGACGACGATGTCGGAACCGGGAATGGAAACATCGACGTCGCCCGACTGGGCGGCGGCTTCATCGGCGGCGCTGGGCGTCGTCGAGAGGCCGGCGTCGCCGGCGGACGATGAACTGGTGTCGGTCTGCGCCATCGCCACGGGAGCGACCAGCGCGGTGGAAATCAGGAGCAGGCGCGCCAAGGTCAGCGGCTTCGACATGCTAGGGGTCCCCCTTTGGGAATATGCAGTGTGCAAGAAAGGCGGGGAAGCGCCGATTCACGCTCCCCCGCCCCTATTGAGGTCAGGTGCCGATCAGGTCGTCGGAATGGCCGTGCAGTTGCCGCTGGCGCTGCCGAAGCTGGCCGTCACGGAATTGCAGGTCCAGCCGGCATACCAAGTGTCGCTGCTGTCCTTGACCGCGCCGACATAGTTGGTCGTGGCGAAGGCGCTGTCGATCGTCTTGGGATCTGTTGCCGTCACCGCGGTTTCGGTCGCGCCGTTGATGAACAGGCTGGTCAGCGACGGCGTGTAGTTGATGCTGCTGTTCGGGCCAGCTTCGAAGATCGACTGGACGACCGAAGCCTCTACCCCGCCCGTGCCCTTGAACGGCTCGCTGTTGCATTGCATGACCACCGAAATATAGCGCGGCTTGCCGGCATCCTGAAGAGCATCGTCGGCGTCGCGAACGGTCGCGGCACTGTTGATGCGCAGGCAGCTTTGGTTGGGGCTGACGATGATGCCGTTGACCAGCGCCAGGTCGGCGCCGCCGCGCAGCAGCATGGACGCGCCGTCGTCACCAGTGTTCGAACGCTGGATGTGGGTGAAGTTGGCGACCTTCAGATACTGGCGCGGCAGGGCGTCTTCGCTCGCGTTGCTGTTGCTGGTCGAACCGTTCGAGTCGGTTTCCAGGAAGGTATCGCCGATATTGTTGTTGGCGCGCTGGACCGAGATCAGGAACTGCGCCGTACCGCGGAAACCGACGTCGGTGTCCAGATTGTCGTCTTCGTTACCGGTCAGGACCAGATATTTCATGTTGGCCGAGCCGCCGAAGGCTTCGATGCCGTCGTCCGAGCTGTTGTGGACCTGGATATGATCGATGACGGTTCCGGTGCCGACGCCCGAGGGGGTCAGGCCCTGCAATTCCTTGCCGTCGGCCAGGACAAAGCCCGAATAGCGGATTTGCACATAGGACAGGCGGCCAGAGCTGTCGGCGTCGTTCGCGCCGCCATACAGGGCGTTGCTGGTGCCTTCGGTGTCACGCTCGCACGCCGTCGTACCGGGCGCGGCGGCAGGCGCCTGGCAATCGGTGATCTTGCCGCGGCCCAGCAGCACGATGCCGCCCCACTGGCCCGACGACTGATCGGTGGCGGCGCCGGTGACGTTTTCGCGGCTGGTGAAGATGATCGGCGCGGTGGCGCTGCCAACGGCATTGATCTTGTTACCGCGATTGACCGCCAGATAGGCGTTACCCGTGCTGGCGAAGACGACGACGCCCGGATCGATGTTGAGCGTGACGTCGGTGTTGCTCGTGCCGGCGCCCTGATCGGTGCCGACATCGACGCGGCCGGGCAGCGAATAGATCACGCCGGTGGCCTTGGCGATCGCCGTCGTCGCGGTGAAACGCGTCGGGAAGCCGCAATTGCGCCAGGTATTGGTGCCGTCGGTGATGGTGCCAAGGTCATTCAGCTGGTTCGGGCCAGCGATCGACGGGCAGCTCGCCGCGGGCGTCACCGCCGTCGGGGTGGGCGTGGGCGTCGGGGTAGGCGTCGGCGTCGGCGTCGGGGTAGGCGTCGGCGCGGGGATGACGATGGTGCCTTCGCCGGGCGAAGCAATGTCGTCAGCGCCACAGGCGCTCAGACCTACGCAGGCGCAGCTCGCCATCAGGATCGTGTGGATACGGTTAATCTTGGCCATGTCATCTCCGCTCCGGCTTTGCCGGCGTTGTGGAACTGCGGAGCGCAGGGGAATTTACGAATCGGACAACGCCCCCTGTCGCCCTCTTTGCGGGGCACTAGGCGGCCCAAGTGACAGGCTCATTCCGCTTCCATGACAGTGGAGCGTCTTTGATATGACGAAGACATGACAGTCATGTCAGGGAAAAGACATCGTCGAAAAGTGGAGCGAAAAAAGGGCGCCGTCCCGCAGGACGGCGCCCTCCCCTCATGAATGGCTTTTGACCGGGCCGCGCCCTTAGCGGGCAGCGAAGCTCGGATTCAGGCGGCCCATGGCGCGACGTGCAATCACGCGCGACGACTCTTCCTCGCCATTGGCCAGCAGAAGCATCATTTCCGGCGCGAAACGTGCGGAGCGATAGGCTTCGCGCGCCTGCTTCATGCGGCCGGCACCAGCATAGGCGTTGCCCAGGTTGATCAGACGCGCCGGGTCGTTGGCGCTGTAGGGCCACATCGGCTCCAGCCGTTCGATCGCGGCGTCGAATTGCCCGGACGCAATCGCGTTCGCGGCGAGGTTGCCATCCTGCACGCCAAGAACGACAAGGCTATCGGGAGCGGACTGTGCCATGGCCGGCCCCGCCACGACCAGTGAAACCCCGAACATGATTGCGGCCTTCAACATCTCTCATCTCCCAAAAAAACTTCCCAATATAGCCAGGATTATTTCATCTAGATGACAATGGCGCAAGCAGGCTGCATGGGTATCGCAAAGAGTTTGTTTTCAGGAAAATCAAGGCATTAGAAATTTTACGCCATTATGTCATAAAAGCGTAATCGAATTAGCAAGCTGAATTCTGCCCGGCGCGAATCGCTTTGACACAGCACGACCTATGCCTCGGCCGGGCTAGAGACCCCGCGCAGCAAAATGACCGGTGGTTGGGAAAGGTCCGGAGGCTTCTGTTGCCCGGCGCCTCCGGGTGCCGCTGAATTCCCTTCTGTTGCCCGGTGGGTTCAACCGCGCTATTTTAGAGTAATGTCAGGCCGTGAGGCCCTCAATTACGCTGCAATGGCGAGTGCTTCGTTATCGTTGGCACTTGTGAGTTTTGCACAGTTTAACGGCGTACACGGGCCGGGTAAAAGCATCGCTTTTCAACACACGTCGATCCTAGTTCGGCCCCGTCATCTTCCCCGCGAAGCGAGGGAGGTGGTGGAGCCGCCGGGTACTGCCCCCGGGTCCGCTGCGTCTATTATACGACACACTTTATCACCATAGCCGGTCGAACCCGGCAGCTGTGCATATGGGCGCAAGCAAATGATTCTTCAAGCGCTCCGCGCAACAAGCTCTTGCGCCCAGACATCTTTCCACCATGGCGCTTAGCCGCTAGAAGCCTTCCATGATCCTCGTCATCGACAATTATGACAGCTTCACCTGGAACCTCGTCCATTATCTCATGGAACTGGGCGCCAGGGTGGAGGTCGTCCGCAACGACGCCATTTCGGCCGGCCAGGCGCTTTCCAGCGGCGCCAAGGCCTTCCTCCTGTCACCTGGCCCTTGCACGCCCAATGAAGCCGGCGTCAGCCTGGACCTTGTCGCAGCCTGCGCCGACGCCGGCGCGCCGCTGTTGGGCGTTTGCCTGGGTCATCAGGCCATCGGCCAGCATTTCGGCGGCAAGGTGGTGCGTGGCGGGTTGATGCATGGCAAGACATCACCGGTCAGCCACGATGGCACGGGCCTGTTCCAGGGCTTGCCCTCCCCCTTCACCGCCACCCGCTACCATTCGCTGATCGTCGAGGATGTTCCGGGCAGCCTGATCGTCAACGCCACCAGCGAGGATGGGTCGGTCATGGGCTTTCGTCACGCCAGCCTGCCGATCCATTCGGTCCAGTTCCATCCTGAAAGCATCGCCACCGAACATGGTCATGCGATGCTGGCAAATTTCCTGACGCTGGCCGGATTGCCCGTCCGGCGACGCGAAGCCGCCTGATCGGACAGGCGGGTATCGCAAAAAGCGTGGCGCGCCCGCCTTGCCCCTCGACTTACCGTGCCGGCGCTGATTAAGGCGAGGCATCATGACCCGTTTGCCCGATCCTTCCGCGCCGCTGTCCGGTGAAGCCGCCGCGATCGCCTTCGACCTGCTGTTCGATGCCGACCTGCTGGACGAGGACATATCGGCATTTCTGGTAACAATGGCGCGGCGAGGCGAAACGGCGACGGAAATCGCCGCCGCCGCCCGCGCCATGCGCGCGCGCATGATCCCGGTCGGTGCGCCGGCCGGCGCAATCGACGTGTGCGGTACCGGTGGAGATGGACACCACACGCTAAATGTTTCGACCGCCGTCAGCCTGGTGGTCGCCGCAGCGGGCGTGCCGGTCGCCAAGCATGGCAATCGCGCAGCCTCATCCAAGGCCGGCGCGGCCGATACGCTCGAAGCGCTCGGCCTCGACCTTGACCGGGCGGCCGCCACCGCCGAAGCGACGCTAGCGGATTTGGGCATCGGCTTCCTCTTCGCGCAAAATTATCATCCTGCACTCAAACGGCTTGGTCCCATTCGCCGCGCCATCGGTGAGCGCACCATCTTCAACCTCATGGGGCCGCTCGCCAATCCGGCCAATGTCCGTCGCCAACTGGTCGGCATTGCCCGGCCCGCTTATGTGCCCATCTATGCGCAGGCCTTGGCAGAACTCGGCGTTGACCGGGCGATGATCGTATCGGGTGACGAAGGACTGGACGAATTGTCGCTCGCAGGCGGCAATGACATGGCAGAGGTGAGGGACCATGCGTTGGTCGCCATGCACCGCATCGATGCGGCCGATCTGGGGTTGCCCACCCATCCCGTCTCGGCAATCCGTGGCGGCGATGCGGCCTATAATGCCGCGGCCCTGCGCGCCTTGCTTCAGGGCGAGAAAAACGCCTATCGCGATGCCGTCCTGCTGAACGCCGCCGCCGCGCTGGTGGTGGCGGACGCCGCCGCCGATCTGCGCGAGGGGCTGGAGGAAGCGGCCGAAACGCTCGATCGTGGCCTTGCCAATGCGCTTTTGAATTGCTGGATTGCCTATACATGACCAACAAGCTGATCGAAATTTGCGACGTCAAGCGCGGGGAGGTCGCTCGGAGAAAAGCGGCGACCAGCATCGCCAGCCTTCAGACGCGCGCCGCCGAGCAGACGCCGCCGCGCGGGTTTCGCCGCGCGCTGGACGCAGCCTCTCTATCAGGCTTCGGCCTCATCGCGGAGGTCAAGAAGGCCAGCCCGTCCAAGGGATTGATCCGCGCCAACTTCGATCCGCCGGCTCATGCCGCCGCCTATGCGGCCGGTGGCGCGGCTTGTCTGTCCGTCCTGACCGACGAACCCTATTTCCAGGGCGCAGACGCCTATCTTGTCGCCGCTCGCGCCGCCTGCGTGCTTCCAGTGCTGCGTAAGGATTTCATGGTCGATCCCTGGCAGGTGCTGGAAAGCCGGGCACTGGGCGCGGACGCCATCCTGATCATCGTCGCCGCGCTGGATGACGGCCTCATGCGCGAGATAGAGGATGCCGCGCTGGGCCTTGGCATGGACGCGTTGATCGAGGTGCATGACGAGGCTGAACTAGAGCGCGCCCTGGCGTTGCGCTCTCGTCTCATCGGCGTCAATAATCGCGACCTGCGTGATTTCAGTGTGGACTTTGCGCGCACCTATGAACTGGTCGACAAGGCACCGGCAGGCTGCACCTTCGTCGCCGAAAGCGGGCTTGGCAGTCATGATGACCTTGTTGCCATGTCCGGCCATGGCGTCCGCAATTTTCTGGTAGGGGAAACATTGATGCGGCAGGCCGATGTCGAATCCGCCACGCGCATCTTGTTAAACGGGGCATGAGCGGCCTCACGCATCTCGACGCCGACGGCTCTGCCCGCATGGTCGACGTGTCGGCCAAGGCCGTCACTGCGCGCGAAGCCATCGCCGCAGGTCGGATCGACATGAGCGATGAAGCTGCGCGGGCCATCGCAGAGGGGCTGGTCAAAAAAGGCGATGTGCTGGCGGTCGCACGTGTGGCGGGCATCATGGCGGCAAAAAAGACCGCCGACCTTATCCCGCTGTGCCATCCGATCGCGCTCAGCGCAGTGACCGTAGATTTTACGCTCGACGATCATGGCGTCACGGTCAAAGCGACCGCGCGGACGGCTGGCCAGACCGGCGTGGAGATGGAGGCGCTCGCCGCAACGTCCGTCGCTCTGCTCACCATTTACGACATGGCCAAGGCGCTGGACAAGGCGATGGTCATCCGCGACGTCAGGCTGATCGCGAAGACCGGCGGCAAGTCGGGCGATTGGCGGCGACCGGAATGAGCCTGCTGCCGGTCGCAGAGGCGCAGGCCCGCTTGTTCGCTCTTGCAGAGCCGCTGTCGGCGGAGACGGTGCCGATCGGCGAGGCTGTCGGCCGCTGGCTGGCGCAGGATCTGATTGCCTTGCGCGACCAGCCCTGGGCCGATCTGTCGGCGATGGATGGTTATGCCGTGCGCGCGGCCGAGCATCCGGGGCCTTGGCGCGTGACGGGCGAAAGCACCGCCGGCTGTGCTTTCGCCCGTCACGCGCC
>NZ_DJDV01000028.1:0-19168 GCF_002431195.1 Sphingobium sp. UBA5915
GCGTCGATGATGTTGGATTTGCCGCAGCCATTGGGGCCGACGATACCGGTCAGCCCCGGTTCGATCCGCAATTCGGTAGCGTCGACGAAGCTCTTGAAGCCGGAAAGCTTGAGCCGCTTTATCTGCATGGCGGCAATCCGGGGCAGCGCGCCGCCCCGGCTTTCCTTCGCTCAGGCGGAGAGGTCAGTCCCCCGCCGCGCAATCAGAGACCCGCTTCCTTGAGATTGGGTTCGAGCGAGGCCCAGTTGGCGGCATTGTCCACCAGCACCCCGTTGATGAGGAAGCTGGGCGTGCCGGTGATCTGATACTGGTTGTTCGCAGCCTCGACACCCTTGGCCAGTTTTTCAGCGGTGGCCGTGTCGGCCAGGCATTGCTTGGCCTGATCTTCGGAAATGCCGCGCTGCTTGGCGAAGTCGATCAGCCCCGCGATCTGCGCAATGGCAACCGGGCGCTGCGCGGGCGACAGTTGCTCCACGCCCTTGAACGCGTCGTCATTGCCCTGAACCTTCTCGAACATCGCACCCTGATTGGCGAAAAACTGTTCGGACAAGGGGTAGAAGACGTCCTTTCCGCCGCAACGGGCGAGCAGCGCGGTGGTCAGGTCGATAGGATCGCGCACATAGGTGCGAAATTCATAGTTCATCTTGCCGGTATCGACGAGCTTGCGGATTTCCGGCGAAGCGGTCTCGGCAAATTCGGCGCAATGGCTGCACGTGAAGGAGCCATATTCCACGAGCTTGAGCTTGGCGTCGGGATTGCCCATCACGAAATTGCCTTCCGGCGTTTCGTTGACCGTGGCCGACCATGTCGTGCCGGCGGGCGCGGGCACGGCGGCGATCGGCGTGCCGCTGGGCTTGGCGGCCTCCTCACTGCTGTTGCAGGCGGCAAGGCTGAGGCTGAGGGCGGCGATGGCAAGACCGGTAAAGGCTTTCACGACGGGCAAGGCTCCGATGATTGGCGAGTGGAAGCGGTGTAGATCAGCGGGCGACAGGGGGCAATGCGGCCTTCACCGTCGCCCAGTTCGAACCGTCAACCTTCGTCCCGTTGATGGTGAAGCCGGGCGTGCCGGTGATCTTCACCTTGGTCCATGCCTCGTCCGTCATCGCCAGCACCTGCTTCATGGATTGCGGGTTGGCGATGCAGGCGTTGAGCTGCGCATTGGTAAAGCCGCGTTTGTTCATCAGCGCATAAAGACCTGTCTTCTGGCCGATATCCTGAAGCGCCGGGATCTGATCGGCGGGCTTTTGCGCGTCGCGGTCGTAGCTTTCGACCTGCGTGATCCAGGTGCTCTGGTTGGCGAAGAGCGCCTCATGATTGCCCATGAACTTGGTTGGCCCGCCGCAGCGCGCCAGCAGCGCGGCGGTCAGGTCATATTTGTCGCGCACCGCGTTACGCACCTCGACCCCGACCTTGCCGCCCTTCACATAATCGGTGCGCAGCGGCGCGCTCGCCTCGCTCACGAAATGCGCGCAGTGCGAGCAAGTGTAGCTGACATATTCCACCAATTTGGTGGGAGCGGCGGGATTGCCCATATAATGGCCGCCGATCGGCGTCATCGTCACGCGGCTGGCCCAGTTGGCAGCGGGCGCTGCGACAAGGGCGGCGGGTAGGGCGAGCAGGCTGAGCGACAGAAGCTTCTTCATGGGGCGCGTCCAAAAAAGGCTGACATAGACAGGGCAGGGTGAACCGCAGCTAAACTAGCTAACCTTGGGCAGGCCGCTGCTGTTGGCGAGACCCTGCGCCAGCGATTCGAGCACCGCGCGCAATTCGGGATCGCCAATGTCGCGCAGCGAATCGCCCAGCTCGACCGGAATGGGCCGAAGATTGCGGGGTGGCGGCCGGCGTTCCGCGCTGACCGAGGCGAGTTGGCCCTGGCGCATCGCGATCTTGGCCACCGCGGCATAGCCGAAAAAGCGGTTCACGCGCTCGATGATGTCGGGCAGGACATGCTGGATCATGGGTCCATGGCCGCTCATCACCGTCAGTTGCAGCGTGCCGCCGGCTTTCTTGCCGACCGGAAACCGAATCGATTCAGGCGCGGACACCGCCGCATAATGTGGGCCGACAATGTCGGTCCAGCGGGTGACGATACTGGACTGGACAAAGCCGAACTTGCGGAAGGCGGCGCGGCCGATGTCGGGCATCAGGTCCGCGATCTGTCGCGGAGCGCCGATGCGCGGGCGTTCTTCGGCAGGTGCTTTGCGCATTTTCATTTTCGGGCTGGCCGGGCGTTCCGTCATGGCCCGCTTAATGGCATAGGGCTGCCATGCGCGTCGAGGGTCGAGAGTCAAAAATCGCGGGTGACCTGCTTGCGCATTATGATGTTCATGCGCGCCGCCTGCCCTGGCGCGCGCCGCCGGGCACCAATGCGAGCGACCCCTATCGCGTCTGGCTGTCCGAAGTGATGCTGCAACAGACGACAGTGGCGGCGGTTGGTCCCTATTTCGCAAAGTTCACCACCAGCTGGCCGACTGTGGAGGAGCTGGCGGCGGCGCAGGATGCGGACGTCATGGCGGCATGGGCGGGGCTTGGTTATTATGCGCGGGCGCGCAATCTGCTTTCCTGCGCGCGGGCGGTGGTGCGCGACCATGATGGACGCTTTCCCGATACCGAGGAGGGGCTGCGCGGCCTGCCAGGCGTGGGCGCCTATACCGCTGCCGCCGTCGCGGCCATCGCCTTTGGCCGGCGGGCGGTGGTGGTGGACGCCAATGTCGAACGGGTGGTGGCGCGCCTGTTTGCCATTGATGCCCCGCTGCCGGCCGCGCGCTCGGCAATGCGCGCCGCCGCCGACCGTGTTACACCGGACGCGCGGGCCGGCGATTTTGCGCAGGCCATGATGGATCTGGGCGCGACCATCTGCACGCCGCGCAAACCGGCCTGCGGCATTTGTCCGCTGCGGCAGGACTGCGCTGCTTTTGCAACTGCCGACCCTGCCGCTTTTCCGGTCAAGGCACCGAAAAAGGTGAAGCCGCACCGGCTGGGCCATGGCTGGTGGATCGAGCGCGACGGCCATGTCTGGCTGGTGCGCCGCCCGGACAAGGGGTTGTTGGGCGGGATGCGCGCACTGCCAAGCTCTGATTGGGGCGCGGCGCCCGAATGGACGCCGCCCGTCGATGCGGCATGGACCAGTCTTGCCGAGCCAGTCAGCCATGTCTTCACCCATTTCTCGCTGGCGCTGGCGCTTCATCGCGCCCATCTGGACGCAGGCATGGAGCCAAATGGGACAGGCGAATGGTGGCCGATCGACCGGATAGGGGAGGCGGGACTGCCCACGTTATTCGCACGCGCAGTGGAAGTGGTTAGGAAGGACGAGGATGCACGGAACGCAAAAGACTGATCGGCCGCTGCCCGGCTTTGTCGGCGGGACGCTGGACCGGGTCGATCATGTCCGCACCAACCCGGTCCTGCTGGGGCAAGCCTTTGCTGATCCTGCCGCGCGTCGGCTGGTGCTAGATGGGTTGGAGCCCGTTGAGGCTGACGGCCATCTGCTGCTGGAGCCGATCGACAGCGGCGCTGTCTTGAACGACCATGTGCTGCTGGGGGTCGATCGGCAGGCGCGGCCAATCTTTGCGCGGCTGGTGAAGGACCTTGGCCCCAATCTAGTGCCCACGCCGCGCAGCCGCGCCATCGCAGGACTGATCCCGGCCGACGAAGTGGCGCTCTATGGCGCGGCGCGCAGCCTGGTGCATTGGCATGCGCGGCACCCCTTTTGTTCGGTCTGCGGCGGCGCGACGCAGGCCGTGAAAGCCGGATGGTCGCGGCGGTGCGAGACGTGCGGCGCGGAGCATTTCCCCCGCACCGACCCCGTCGTCATCATGCTGGCGGAGCATGAGGGGCGCGTGCTGCTGGGCCGGCAGCATAGCTGGCCTGAAGGTCGCTATTCCGCGCTTGCCGGCTTTGTCGAGCCGGGCGAGACGATCGAGGAGGCGGTGGCGCGCGAGATCCATGAGGAGGCGGGCGTACGGGTCCATTCGGTGCGCTATGTGATGAGCCAGCCTTGGCCCTTCCCATCGTCCCTGATGATCGCCTGCGTCGCCCAGGCGCAGGATGATGCCTTGCGGATTGACGAGACCGAGATCGAACATGCTTTCTGGTGCGATGCCGATGGCGTGCGCGCGGCGATGGCTGGCGATTCGGACGCGCCCTTCTTCGCGCCGCCGCAGATGGCCGTCGCTTGGCATCTGCTGGACCATTGGCTGGGGAAGGTTGTTCCCGCCGCCCCAAGCGCGTAAGGCCGGGCCTTCCTTTCCCCCCATCAAGGACTATCTTCCCTCCATGCTCAGCCTAGACGAAGCCCAGTCGCGCGCGCAGGATTTGGTCGATGCAGCGCGCAAGGCGGGCGCGGATGCGGCCGACGCCATCTATGCCTGCAATGCGTCGACCAACGTGTCGGTGCGCTTGGGCGCGCTGGAGGATGTTGAGCGGTCCGAGGGCGAAGACATCGGCCTGCGCGTCTTCATCGGCCAGCGCTCGGCCAGCATTTCCGCGTCCGACATGAATCCTGCAACCTTGGGCACGCTGGTCGAGCGTTGCATTGCGATGGCGCGCGAAGCGCCGGAAGATCCCTATGCGGGCCTGGCACCCGAAGACCGGCTGCTCAAAAAACGCCCGCCCTCGCTCGACCTGACCGACGAGGAGGAGCCGGAACCCGCTGCGCTTCGCGAGCGCGCCTTGATGGCGGAGGATGCGGCGCGCGGCGTGCCGGGCATCACCAACAGCGAAGGCGGCGGCGCATCGAGCGGGCGCAGCCAGGTGGCGCTGGCGACCAGTCACGGCTTTGCCGGCGCCTATGCCGGCACCAACCACGCAACCTGGGCCAGCGTCCTGGCGGGCAGCGGGTCTGACATGCAGCGCGACCATGCCAGCCATTCGGCGCGGCATCTGCGCGATCTTGACCATGCCGACGCCGTAGGCGCGCGGGCCGGGCAACGCGCGGTCGCCCGGCTGAACCCGGTCAAGGTCGGCAGCGGCGTCATGCCGGTAATTTTCGACCCGCGCATCGGGTCAAGCCTGTTGGGTCATCTCATCAGCGGCATCGTCGGTCCGGCCATCGCCCGCCGGTCGAGCTTCCTGCTCGATCAGCTGGGCGAGGCGGTTTTCGATTCCGCCGTCACCATCATCGACGATCCGCTGCGCCCGCGCGGCCTGCGTTCCCGGCCGTTCGATGGTGAGGGCCTGCCGGTCGAACGGCGCGCGCTGATCGAGGATGGCGTGCTGACCGGATGGCTGCTCGACAGCGCATCGGCCCGGCAATTGGGGCTGGAGCCAACGGGACATGCGAGCCGGGGCGGCAGTGGCGCGCCCGGCGCGAGCGTCACTAACGTGTATATGGAAGCAGGGACGACATCGCCGGGCGACCTGCGCTATGACGTGAAGCGCGGCATTTACGTGACCGAACTGATCGGCATGGGCGTCAATCCCGTCACCGGCGATTACAGCCGGGGCGCGTCCGGGTTCCTGATCGAAAATGGCGCGGTCATGAATGCAGTGTCGGAAATCACCATCGCGGGCAACCTCAAGGACATGTTCCGCAGCCTGACGCCAGCGAGCGACCTGTATTTTCGCTATGCCATGAACGTACCCACCATCCGCATCGACGGGATGACCGTTGCCGGGGGCTGAACTTCCCGTACGCGCAATCGTGTCCGCCGTGGCGGATGCGGCCGACCATGGGTTGACCCTGTGGGCCAACGGCGAAACCCGTGTGCGGCAATGGGAAAAAGTGCCCGGCCACCCGGTGTGCGAGGCGGATCTGGCGCTGGACGCGATGCTGCGCGAAAGCCTAACCGCGATCGATCCCACCGCCGGCTGGCTGTCGGAGGAGACGGCCGATACCGTCCATCGGCTTGGCCTGTCGCGCGTGTGGGTGGTCGATCCGATCGATGGCACGCGCGATTATCTGCGCGGGCGGCGTGGCTGGGCCGTATCGGTTGCCCTGGTTGAAGATGGCGCGGTGCGGATCGGCATATTGGCCGCGCCCGCGCGCAACGAATTATGGGTGGCGCAGGCAGGGCGCGGGGCGACGCGCAACGGAAAGGTGCTGAAGGCGGGAACGCGCACGATCCTGCCGGGGGCGCGGGTGCCCGCTGACCAGTTGCCGCGCGCCGACCGGGATCTGGTCGCGGTGGAAAAGCCCAACAGCATCGCGCTGCGCATGGCGCTGGTTGCCGCTGACGAGGCCGATCTGGTCGCGACGGTGCGCTGGGGCAATGAATGGGACGTTGCGGCGGCGGCGCTGATCTGTGAGGAGGCTGGCGCCACCGTCACCGACGCGCTGGGCGATCCGCTGCGTTTCAACCGGCCGCAGCCCACCGCCTTTGGCCTGTTGTGCGCTGCGCCGGGCATTCATGGCGCCGCGCAGGAACGGCTCGCTCCGCGCGCGCAGGAGATATTGGGCCGCGGCTAAAGCTTGCCATATTTCGCTTCAAAGCCCGCGGTGTCGCCAGCCGCGAGATATTTTGCCTGATCCACCCATTGATCGCGGACCGGGCGGCCCTTGAAATTCCCCAGCCGCGCGTCGATGGCGGCAATGTCGGAATCCGTCCAGGCGGCGATCTGCGCATAGCGGCTGACGCCCAGTTCGATCAGCAAGGCCTTGAGCTTGGGGCCAACGCCTTTCAGTCGGAGAAGATCGTCGGGGGCGGCATCATCGGCCGGGGCGGCGATAGCGGGTGAGGCGGGGATCGGTTCGGCGTCGGCCGGCGGGACGTGTTCGGCGATCGGCTCCACCGCCGACCCAGGCTCCACCTTCTCGACGGGCTCGACATTGGCGGCGGGCGCGGGCGACGTCGCCACCGGAGCGGGCGTCGGCGGCACCGTGACGGGATCAGCCACCGGCGGCGCGGCGGCAAGGGGAGCCGTTTCCACAGGCGCGGTCGTGTCCGCCGGGGTTTCCATGTCGGGCTTGCGTTTGCCCGAGAGCAGGAACACCAGGCCGATAAGGACCAACAGCGCGATCAGCAGCCACAGGCCATAGTCCATGAAGAATTCCTGCATCGCGCTACGTCTCCCCTCGGTGTGTCGTTCTGCTATTTAAGGATGCTTTCCGTCGCGCTGCAAGGGTTCACCCCTGTTTCGTTTCGCGATCCACCTCGCGCCAGCCAATGTCGCGGCGGCAGAAGCCGGAGGGAAAGTCGATCGCATCGACGGCGGCATAGGCTGCGGCCTGAGCGGCAGCGACGCTGTTGCCGGTCGCGGTGACGTTGAGCACCCGGCCGCCATTGGCGACGAGCGATCCGTTCCGGTCCGCCGTGCCGGCATGAAAAATCTTGGCGCCTGCCCGCTCGGCGGCGTCCAGACCCGCGATGCGCCCGCCCTTTTCCGGCGTGCCGGGATAACCGTTGGCGGCCATGACGACCGTCAAGGCGGCGCGTTCGGCCAGCGCAACCGGTCCCTGATCGGCCAGCCGACCCTGCGCGACTGCGAGCAGCAGCGCGGCAAGATCGCCATCGAAGCGGCTCATCAGCACCTGGCATTCCGGATCGCCGAAGCGGGCATTATATTCGATCAGCTTGGGCCCAGCCTCGGTCAGCATCAGGCCGGCATAGAGAACCCCCGAATAGGGCATGCCTTCAGCGGCCAAGCTATCGACAGTCGGGCGAATGATCGTGTCGATCACCTGCTGTTCTAGATCGGGCGTCAGGATGCGCGCCGGGCTATAGGCGCCCATCCCGCCGGTATTGGGACCGGTATCGCCATCGCCCACGCGCTTGTGATCTTGGGCGGATCCGAAGGGCAAGATTGCGCTGCCGTCGGTCAGGGCGAAGAAGCTCGCTTCCTCCCCGGTCATGAACTCTTCCAGCACGACTTCCTCGCCAGCCGCGCCAAATGCGCCGGAGAACATCGAATCGAGAGCTTCCAGCGCCTCTTCCCGGCTTTGTGCGATGATGACGCCCTTGCCGGCGGCCAGGCCGTCCGCCTTGATGACGACGGGGAGCGCGAAATCGTCCAGCGCCGCGATCGCGCCATCCTTGCTGGTCACGCGGACATAGGCAGCGGTCGGGATATTTGCGCGCTTGCACAAATCCTTGGTGAAACCCTTTGACCCTTCCAACTGCGCCGCCTTGCGGTTGGGGCCAAAGACGGGAACGCCCATGGTGCGCAGATTGTCTGCCAAGCCGTCAACCAGCGGCGCTTCGGGACCGATCACCACCAGCCCGATCGAATGGCGGATGCAGAAGTCCAAGACCGCGCGATGATCCGCCGCATCAAGGTCGACCAGCGTGGCGTGCTGCGCTATGCCCGGATTGCCGGGCGCGGCATAAAGCGTGTCGAGGCCGGGCGATTGCGCCAGCTTCCACGCCAGCGCATGTTCGCGGCCGCCGCCGCCAAGCAGAAGGATGTTCATGTCGCTCATGTCCCCGGAATATGATGCCTATGACAGTTCGGGCCGCCTGTTAGCCGAGGATCGCGCGGGCGACAACGCGCCGCCGCTCAGCGTCAGCGAATTGTCGGGGATGCTGAAGCG
This sequence comes from Sphingobium sp. UBA5915, assembly GCF_002431195.1. Taxonomy (NCBI): domain Bacteria; kingdom Pseudomonadati; phylum Pseudomonadota; class Alphaproteobacteria; order Sphingomonadales; family Sphingobiaceae; genus Sphingobium; species Sphingobium sp. UBA5915. Next base: position 8,468 of record NZ_DJDV01000028.1, read on the forward strand.
CACGGTGGAGGATCGGTTCGGTCATGTCCGGTTGCGTGGCGAAATTTCGGGGTTCAAGCGTGCGGCGTCGGGGCATCTGTATCTGTGCCTGAAGGATGACAATGCCGTCATCGATGGCGTCATGTGGAAAGGCGGGGCGCAGCGGCTGGCCTTCGCGCCGCAGGACGGGGTGGAGGTGATCGCCACGGGTAAGCTCACCACCTATCCCGGCCGGTCCAAATATCAGATCGTGATCGAGCGGATGGAATTGGCCGGCGAAGGCGCGCTGATGGCGCTGCTGGAGAAGCTCAAGGCCAAGCTGGCGGGGGAAGGGCTCTTCGCGCCGGAGCGCAAGAAGCCATTGCCCTTCCTGCCACGCACCATCGGCGTCGTCACATCGCCCACGGGCGCGGTCATTCGCGACATTCTCCACCGGCTGGCGGATCGCTGTCCGACCCAGGTGCTGCTGTGGCCGGTGCTGGTGCAGGGGCAAGGCGCCGCGGAGCAGGTCGCGCGCGCGGTTCGCGGCTTTTCGGAAATGGCTGGCGATGGTGCGCTGCCCAGGCCGGACCTGGTGATTGTGGCGCGCGGTGGCGGGTCGATCGAGGATCTGTGGAGCTTTAATGAAGAGATCGTCGTGCGTGCGGTCGCGGAATGCAGCATCCCGATCATCTCCGCGGTGGGGCATGAGACCGACACGACGCTGTGCGACTATGCCGCCGATCGGCGCGCGCCCACGCCAACGGCGGCGGCCGAAATGGCGGTGCCGGTGCGCGCGGAATTGCTGGCGGGATTGACGGACATGGGGCTGCGTGCGGGCCGCGCCGTTCGGCGCGGCGCGGCGCAGGCGCGTGAGCGGCTGGACATGCAGGCGCGCTTGATGCCGACGCCCGATACGCTGCTCAGCCCCCAGCGGCAGCGGCTGGACCAGGTGTCGGTCGCCCTGGCGAGTGGTCTGCGTCCACGCCTGGCCGATGCGCGCGCGCATCTGGGGCAGGCGAGCGGCGCGCTGCGCCCCGCGCTGCTGCGCCAGCAACTGGCGCGTGCGGGCGAGCGGCTCGATCGGTTGCGGTTGCGGCCGGAAAATCTGGTCCGGGCGCAGCGCGATTGCGCCACGGCGTTCGACCGCGTCTCGCGGCATTTCGCGTCGCTCAATCCCGATCTGCCGCTGCAACGCGGCTATGCCCGGGTCATGGCTGGCGACCGGCTGGTGCGGTCGGTCGAGGCCGCACGCGCGGCCGAGCAAGTCGTCCTGCACTTCCACGATGGAACCGTGGACGCGGCCGTTGGGCAGGCTGAAGCCTCCGCCGGGATGGCGCCGTCGCCGTCGGCGCGACCCACGCGCAAGCCGCGTGATCCCGCCCATGCACAGCAGGATTTGTTCTCCTGACAGATGAAGAAAGTGTCGTCCCCATGTTGATGTCCAGCCGCGACCGGATCGCCCGGCTTCATTATCTGCCCTACAGCTTTCGCGTGCTAAAGGCCGGCGATCATGTGCTGTGCGCCATGACCGGACAGCCTATCGCCTTGCAGGACCTGCGCTACTGGAGCATCGCCCGGCAGGAGCCCTATGCCAGCGCGCAAGCGTCGGTGGAGGCGGAGCAGAAGGCGGCAGGCGAGCGATGAAGGCGATTGTCCTGGCGGCAATTGTTGGGCTTGCCGGTGGGGCGACGGCGCAACCCATCGCGCCACAAAAGGCGGTATCGCCCGCATTCCGGCTTGAGGGCGCAGCGGTGCAGGGTGGCAGGCTGCTTGGCACGGCGCCCGGTGGAACAGTGGCTTTGACACTCGGCGCCCAGCCGGTGGCGATCGACGCTGGTGGCCGGTTCCTGATCGCCTTCGACCGGGATGCGAAGCCCGACGCCTTGTTGACCGCACGCCTGGCCGACGGACGCGTTCTCACCCAGTCACTGATCGTGGCGCCGCGCGCCTGGCGTCTGGAGCGTATCAACGCGCCGCTGCGTGTGGGCAAAAGCAGCGAAGCCTTTCTCGCGCTGCGCCGCCCCGAACTGGAAGCGATAGCAGCGGCGCGGGCGAAGGTGACGGATGCGCAAGGATGGCGGCAGACATTCATCTGGCCGCGCGTCGGGCGCATTTCCGGCTTTTTCGGCGCACAGCGCATCTATCAGGGCGAGCCGGGGTCCTATCATGGCGGCGTCGATATCGCCGCCGCCACGGGCGAGCCGGTGCGGGCGCCCGCCGATGGCGTGGTGATCCTGGCGGCGATCGACAAGCCCTTCACGCTGGAAGGGCATTTGCTGATGATCGACCATGGCCATGGTCTCAACAGCGCCTTCCTTCACCTGTCACGGATCGACGTGAAGATGGGCGATCATGTGGCGCAGGGGCAACAGATCGGGGCTGTCGGCGCAACGGGCCGCGCAACCGGACCGCATCTGCACTGGGGCATGAAATGGCACGATGCGCGCATCGACCCGTTGTTGATCGCCGGGCCGATGCCGCAGGGGCGCTGATAGAACCTTAGCTGACCCGCTTCATGCGGATGGCGCGTCCGCCTTCCACCTTGCCCATGAAGCTGCCCATGGCCGCACGCTTGATCTCAATCGACTGGCCGACTTTGGGATCGCGACCGGTGACCGCTTCGGTGGTCATCCATTGTGCGCCGTCCTCCAGCCCGATCTGCCATTTGCCATAACCCAGGCTGCGCAGGCTGGCGATCGTCGCCTGAATGTGGCTGACGCCCTCCTCTTCCTTGGCTGCACCGTCATCGTCGCCGCCTCCCAGGAAAGGCAGTTTCGGGAAGGAGAAGCCGAACAGCGTCTTGCGGGTCTTGTTGAGTTCGCCCTTGTCGAGAACCACGACTTCGTCGCGTTGGGAAGCGGTTTCCATAGCGCCGACCTGGCGGTCGAAACAGGCAAGGCGGTCCGCATCAGCGGTGATTGAGCGGCATTGCAGCAAATTGGTGAAAATCTCGGCCTGAGGCGGGCGCGCTTTGGTCGCGGCCAGCCCGGACCCCGTCATCAGCGCCAGCGCCATGACGCCCAGCATCGTCGATCCGCGTTTCATGTCACTCTGTCTCCCTTGCCGTTCGCCGCTGCCATACCATGCCTTTCGCGGAAAATATGCGTCAAGAGAGGGTGGCAACGCGCATACGCTTAGGGGATGACATATTTTAGAACAGCGTTTGACGGGGTGATGTATGAAAGCTGCACTCCGTGACATTTCAATGAAATTATATTGCAACATGATCGTAAAACCGGGGCGCTGCCGCCTTGTTGCAATTATGATACAGCGCTCGCCAAAAGCGGCGATCGGCCTTTTCCCATGCTTTACAGCGCCCTGAAGCCCGCGCAGGTTCCACCAATCCATATGGGGGGATCGCTGTCGGGCACCATATCCCTCCGTACGGGCTACTAGGTGGCAGATAATCTGCCGACTCCAGAGCAAGGGACTGGACCGTGAAGACATTTTCGAAAAGGGCACTGCTGCGTGCCAGCGCCGCACCGGCGATCCTGGGCGCGTCGCTGATCGCCAGCGCCGCCATCGCGCAAGACGCGCCGCAGGCGGCCGAAGCGCCCGCTGCTGGCGACACCATCGTCGTTACGGGTTCGCTGATCCGTAACCCCAATCTTCAGTCGAACCCGGTGCTGACCACAACCGCCGACACGATCGAGCTGAAGCAGAACAACACCGCAGAAGACATTCTGCGTGAAATCCCCGGCATCGTGCCGAGCATCGGTTCGGCGGTGAACAACGGCAATGGTGGCGCTTCGTTCGTCAACCTGCGTGGTCTGGGTTCGAACCGCAACCTCGTGCTGATCGACGGCGACCGTTTGGTTCCTGCCGAACTGAACGGCCGTTTCGACCTTAACAACGTGCCCGTCGCGCTCGTTGAGCGCGTTGACGTTCTGACCGGCGGTGCATCGACCACCTACGGCGCGGACGCCATTTCGGGTGTCGTCAACTTCGTTACGAAGTCTGACTTCTCCGGCCTGGAAGCGAATATCTCGAACCAGATCACCGAAGAGGGCGACGGCAACTACTTCCGCGCCGACCTGACCATGGGCGCCAACTTTGATGACGGCCGCGGTAATGTCGTATTCGCTGTCGGTTACCAGCAATCTGATCCGGTCTATCAGGGCGGTCGCGACTTCTCGTTCGACAATGTCGATTCCTATAGCGGTGTTGCCGGAGGTTCGGGTACGGCGACCCCTTCGCGCTTCACCAATGTGAACGTCACGGGCACCGACAATGGCAACGGCACGCGGCAGATCACCGCTGACGGCACCGCGTTTCGCCCGACCAGCGCCTACGATGCCTTCAACTTCAACCCGTATAATATCTTCCAGACGCCGTTCGAACGTTTCAATATGTTCGGCGCCGCCAAATATGAAGTCAGCGACGCGGTTGAGGTCTATTCGCGCGGTATCTTCTCGAAGAACACCGTCAACACCATCATCGCGCCCTCGGGCTCGTTCGGCATCGCGGTCGATGTTCCGCTCAGCAACCCGTATCTGACGGCTGCTCAGCGCAACGCTTTCTGTGCTCGCGACACCAATCCCGCCGCCGGCGTTTACACGCCACTGTTTACACAGGCCCAGTGCGACGCTGCTGCGCTCGCGACTGATCCCAACGATCCCAACTACCAGACGGTATCGACCGCCTTCTCGCGTCGCGCCGTCGAACTCGGGCCGCGTGTCTCCGACTTCACGACGACCTTCTTTGATTACAAGATTGGCGCGCGTGGCGGCATCACCGATACGATCAACTGGGACGTTTCGGGCGCCTATGGCGAATCGGAGAATATCCAGACCCAGCAGGGCTACTGGCTCAACAGCCGCGTCCGTCAGGCGCTGCTCGCGACCAACACCGAAACCTGCCTGGATGATAGCAATGGTTGCGTTCCTTTGAACGCATTCGGCGGCAATGGTTCCATCACGGACTCGATGAATGCGTTCCTGAATGCCAACAGCCAGATTGTGACCAAGACCTCGCTTGCGCAGGTCAAGGGCTTGATCAATGGCGACTTCGGTTGGACCGTGCCTTGGGCGACCGACGCTGTCGCTTTCGCGCTGGGTGGCGAATATCGCAAATATACCGCCTCGCAGGAATCGGACCTTCTCTCGCAGTCGGGTGACCTCGGTGGCGCGGGTGGTGCGGCGCCGAACATCACCGGCGGCTATGACGTTTACGAAGCCTATGGCGAACTCGTCCTGCCGATCGTTCAGGATCGTCCGTTCTTCGAGGAACTGGTCGTTCAGGGTGGTGTCCGTTATTCCAAGTACAGCATCGATGCCGCTGGTTCGCCCGGCTACGAAACCTGGACCTGGAATGCGGGCGGTACCTGGAGCCCGGTTCGTGCTCTGAAAATCCGCGGCAACTACGCCCGTGCCGTTCGCGCCCCGAACATCGCCGAACTGTTCGCGCCCAACAATACGGGCCTGACCAACCTGGCGGTCGATCCCTGCGCTGGCGACGCGCCGCTCAACAACGCCAATCTGGCTGCGGTCTGCACCGCGCAGGGCGGCGGTGCGTTCCTTGGCCTGATCGAAAATGATCCAGCGGGTCAGATCAACTACACCTCCGGCGGTAATCTGGCGCTGAGCCCGGAAAAGTCGAACAGCTGGAAAATCGGCGCTGTGTTCCAGCCTGATTTCCTGCCCGGCTTCTCGGCAACGGTCGACTATTACAACATCAAGGTCACCGGTGCCATCACCACGCCGACCCCGGGCGATGCGATCAGTGCTTGCTTCGACAATCTGTCGGCGGCGAGCGCAACCAGCGAAGCGTGCACCAGCATTCAGCGTAACCCGGCAACAGGCAACCTGTTCGGTGAATCGTTGACCACTCCGGGCCTGTTCCTGGGTCTGTCGAACCTCGGCACGCTCAAGACGGACGGCGTCGATTTCTCGGTCAACTATGGCCGTGACATCGGCTTTGCCAAGCTGTCGCTCAGCCTGACCGGCAACTGGACGGGCAGCTCGAAGTTCCAGGCGTCGCCGTCTTCGCTGAACCGTGAATGCACCGGCTACTACTCGGTCAACTGCGCCTCCATTCAGCCTGAATGGCAGTTCTCGCAGCGCACCACGCTGGGCTTCGAAACCTTCGATATCTCGCTGCTGTGGCGCTATATCGACTCGGTCAGCTATGAACCCGCCGCCTATGACGACGATCTGGCTGCGGCGATCGGCTTTGGTTGTGAAGACCCAGAAGGTGCGGATCCGGATGGCTGCGTCGTCAATCCGGAATTCCGGAAGATTCCGGCCGAACATTATTTCGACCTGACGGGCCGCTTCCACGTTTCGGACAACATCACGTTGACCCTGACGGCGCAGAACATGTTCAACAACAAGCCCAAGGTTGTTGGTTCCACGCTGGGTTCGACCGCTTACAACAGCGGCAACGTCTATCCGTCGACCTATGACGCGCTGGGTCGTCGTTATGCCGCCGCGGTGAAGTTCCGCTTCTGATCGGCGCATAAGGTAATGAAAGAAAAGGGGCCGGTGGACACACCGGCCCCTTTTTTATGTCGGTAAGACTTCGTTGCCAAAGGCTAGCCGGTGGACATCGCCTACCGGATGAGTGGTTGGGGCAGGGCGACGCATATGCCGGCGCTGTCTGCGACATGGTGCGCCCAGACGACGACCTTTTCCAGTTCCTCCGCATGCAAGGCGACGCCTGACCTGGCATCGGCGGCACGCTTTCCGGGCGCGAAGGCGTCCCCGTTTTTTGCATCCCGGCCGAAGACCGGGCCATTGATAATGGCGGTAATGGCCGATGGATCGAGTTCAAACTCAAAAAACTGACCCAGCGCGTCCAGCGTGTCATAAGGCCGATCCACGAATGTTTCGCTGTCGAGCGTCGCGACGCGTTGCTTCAACGTGTCGGCAAGGCTTTGAAACTGCTGCTGTTGCGCCAACCAGCCGGCGGCTGCTACCTGCAAATCAGTGAGACCCAAAAACGCCTCCGGCGCGATGCCGAGCGCACCTAGCATACCTTCCCTCAGCAATTTGCCAAACAGATCACGGACCCACAGCCGGCCCCACATGCCCTTGCGCGCTATCGAGGCGAGATAGGCCTCAAGCGGCGCATAGAGAAACAAGGCGCGCGCGTCAGGCCGCATCGCCATGATCGCAGGGATGAGTGGATTGACGATGTTCGACGGTTTCACGATCGTCGCCTCGCCTGCCGAAAAAGGCCGCGCAAGCAGGCGCAGCCCTTCGTCCATGACGCGGGCGACCTGGGCGCCGCCACCGCCGCGATGCCGCCAGCCGACGAGGTCGTTCAGGAGCACCGGCTCTTTTAGCCCCATCGAGGTGCCAGGAATGTCAAAAGCAGCGGCAAGAAGGGTCGAGCAGCAGTAAGCGGAGTGGAAGATGAAGTGGATAGGGGACGCTGCCGGCGCATGCTCGACGGCGTCGACCCGGCGCAGGATCAAGGGCTTGTCGCTTCCGAGATATTCGTCGGTCAGGAATGGCATAGCAGCGCGACGCGCGCGCGAGACGTGGCGCAGATGAAAGGCGTCATGCCCAGGGTCATAGCGATGAGCGAGCCATTGCGGGTCATGCATCACAGTCTGGAATGAAGGCGATTGGGTCATGATCAAGGCTTCGCACGCGGACTTGTCCGGAACAAGGGTTGGTGCGCTCAGGGCGGTTGCGCCGGTGAGCGCATCTGATACTCCTATGGAATTAAGGCTGGGGGGCTTTTGATGAAGGAACGTGAGGCGCTTCTACAGCGCGCTGCCGAAGCGCGCAGAGGTGGGCGGACGACAGAGGCGGTTGCGGCGCTGGGCGCAGTCCTGGATGCCTGGCCCGCCGATCCCATGGCGCATAATATGCTGGGTCTGATTGCCTTGGAAAAGGAGCATTATTCCGATGCTTGTTTCCATTTCGCCAAGGCGGCGGAGGCTGATCCCAATGAAGCGGCCCTCTGGATGAATTTGGCTTCGGCCCAGCGCGGCAATGGCCAGGCGGAGGGAGAACGGACCGCCCTGCAACGCGCGATCGATGTCGATCAGCGCAACCTGATGGCGCAGATCCGCATGGCGCAGTTGCAGCAACGACTGGGTGAAAGACAGGCCGCTGCTGATAGTTGGGGCAAGGTCCTGGCGCTGACTGCAGCGATGGGCGATATTCCGCCAGCGCTGTCCGAAACGCTCGACATGGCCCGCTCCTATGTGCGCGAGCATAAAGCGCAATTTGCCGCTCTCATCGAAGCAGGGGTTGCCGAAAATTTATCCGCTGCGCCAGCACTCGGCCAACGACGATTCCAGGCATGCCTCGACCATGAATTTGGCCGCCGTGCCATTTATCAGAATCACTGTTCGGGCCTTCATTATCCCTTTCTTCCCGCTGATGAATTTTTCGATCGTGCTCATTTTCCCTGGATGGAGGCACTTGAACGGCGTACCGACGCCATTCGCGCCGAATTTCTGGCGCTGGTGGCGCAAAATGGCGCCGCTGTAAGGCCTTATGTTCGCCAGGAAGCCGGTACGCCTGAAAACAAGTGGACCGCGCTTGATGGCTCGCTCGACTGGGGGGCATTGTTTCTGTGGGAATATGGGGTGCGCAACGAAGCCATATGCGCAACATGCCCCGAAACCGTAGCGGCTCTGGAAGCGCTTCCCCGCGCGGACATTCCGGGGCGTGCGCCGTCGGCTTTCTTTTCGCTGCTGAAACCGCATAGTCATATTCCAGCGCACACCGGCGTGACGAACACGCGTGCCATCATCCACCTGCCGCTTATCGTGCCACCTGAATGCGGCTTTCGGGTCGGAGGAGAAACACGAAACTGGCGAGAAGGCGAAGCCTTTGCGTTCGACGATACGATCGACCACGAAGCATGGAACAGGAGTGATCATCTGCGCGTGGTGCTGATCTTCGATGTGTGGAACCCGCATTTGTCACTTGAAGAGCAGATGCTATTAAAGCAATTCTACGCAACAGCCGACGCCAGCAGGGGAATGAACCAAGCCAGCGTCTGATTTGCGGCGACCGGCTTAGTTTCGAACCGCGCTGCCTTGTCCAGGGAGATGATTAGTGTCTGTTGTGAAAACTGCGATCGCTTCGGGATTTCTAGCTCTAACCCTAGCTTTTCCGGCGTCGCCAGCTATGGCCGAAGACAAGCCCAAGCTCGATCGCAATGACCCTAACGCCGTCCGCTGCAAGCGATTGAGTGTGACCGGTTCGCTGGTCAGCAGCAAACGCATCTGCAAGACCAACGCTGAGTGGCAGTCAATCGGCGACCAGCAGAACCGGGACGCCGATGACCTGATTACCCGCAGCCGTGCCGGAATGAACCCTAGCGGCTGAGCGAAGCGGCGCGGCGTGCCGCCGCGCCTTGCTCGCATCAGGCCAGGGTCAGCACCAACGCCCCGTCGCCTTCATCCACGCGCACGGTTGACCCGTCGGGTATGTCCCCGCGCAGGATCATGTCGGCCAGCGGGTCCTGCAAGTAGCGCTGGACCGCGCGTTTCAATGGGCGCGCGCCATAGACTGGGTCGTAACCCACCCTGCCGAGCCAGGCCCGCGCGCCATCGGTTAGGTCCAGCGTGATCTTGCGGTCCTTCAGCAGCTTGCCGATGCGGGCGACCTGGATGTCGACGATCGGCGCCATATGGGCGGCGCCCAGCCGGTGGAACAGGATGATCTCGTCCAGCCGGTTCAGGAATTCCGGGCGGAAATGGGCGCGGACAACGTCCATCACCTGATCCTCGACCTTTTCGACCGGGTCGTCATCGCCAAGACCGGCAATATATTGGCTGCCCAGATTCGACGTCAGCACGATGATCGTGTTGGTGAAGTCAACGGTGCGGCCCTGCCCGTCGGTCAGGCGGCCATCGTCCAGCACCTGGAGCAGGATGTTGAACACGTCGCCATGTGCCTTTTCGACCTCGTCGAACAGAACGACCTGATAGGGGCGGCGGCGGACCGCTTCGGTCAGCACGCCGCCTTCCTCATAGCCGACATAGCCCGGAGGCGCGCCGATCAGGCGGGCGACCGAATGCTTCTCCATGAACTCGCTCATGTCGATGCGCACCATCGCGCTGTCATCGTCGAACAGGAAGCTGGCGAGCGCCTTGGTCAGTTCGGTCTTGCCGACGCCCGTCGGTCCAAGGAACAGGAAGGAACCGAGCGGGCGATTGGGGTCCTGTAGCCCTGCGCGGCTGCGGCGCACGGCGGTCGACACGGCCTTGACCGCATCCGCCTGCCCGATGACGCGCTTGCCCAGTTCGCCTTCCATCGCCAGCAGCTTCTCGCGCTCGCCTTCCAGCATGCGGTCGACCGGGATGCCGGTCCAGCGGGACACGACAGCGGCGATATCCTCGCTCGTCACCTCCTCGCGCAGCATCGCGCCGGCCGAGGCGGATTGCGCGTCGGCAAGCCGCTTTTCCAGGTCCGGGATGGTGCCATATTGCAACTCGCCGGCGCGGGCATATTCGCCCGAACGCTGCGCTTGCTCCAGCTGGATGCGCGCGGCGTCCAATTGCTCCTTGAGTTTGGCCTCGCCGGCGATCTTGTCCTTTTCCGCCTGCCAGCGCGTCGTCAGTTCGGCCGACTGCTGCTCCAGATTGGCGAGGTCGCCTTCCAGCGTCGCCAGCCGGTCCTTCGACGCCTGGTCGCTTTCTTTCTTGAGCGCCTCCCGCTCGATCTGGAGCTGCATGATGCGGCGGTCGAGATTTTCGATCTCTTCGGGCTTACTCTCCACTTCCATGCGTATGCGGCTCGCCGCCTCGTCCATCAGGTCGATCGCCTTGTC
>NZ_DJDV01000028.1:19473-19871 GCF_002431195.1 Sphingobium sp. UBA5915
CGGTCGGTGATGTAGCGGTTGGACAGGGTCGCGGCGGACACGATCGCGCCATCGGCGATGCGGACGCCATGATGCGTCTCATATTTGTCCTTGATGCCGCGCAGGATGGAGATGGTGTCCTCCACCGTTGGTTCGCCGACGAAGACCGGCTGGAACCGCCGCTGAAGCGCGGGGTCCTTCTCCACATATTTGCGATATTCGTCGAGCGTGGTCGCGCCGATGCAATGGAGTTCGCCGCGCGCGAGGGCGGGCTTCAGCAGGTTGCCCGCGTCCATCGCGCCTTCGGATTTGCCCGCGCCGATCAGCGTGTGCATTTCATCGATGAAGAGGACGATCTGGCCTTCCGCGCCCTTGACCTCATCGAGCACGCCCTTCAACCGCTCCTCGAACTCGCCGCG
>NZ_DJDV01000028.1:20134-20273 GCF_002431195.1 Sphingobium sp. UBA5915
TCCTCGAACTCGCCGCGATATTTGGCTCCGGCGATGAGCGATCCCATGTCGAGCGCCATCAGCGTGCGGTCTTTCAGGGTGTCGGGCACGTCGCCATTGGCGATGCGCAGCGCGAGCCCTTCGGCGATCGCGGTCTTGC
>NZ_DJDV01000080.1:0-24120 GCF_002431195.1 Sphingobium sp. UBA5915
CAAAACCGTTACAAGTCCAGATGCTCCTGCGCATTCTTGAGACGCCGGACTGGTAAGGCGACGGCGGTGTCGCCGCGCACATCGATCACGACGGTGGCGAGGCTCTTGTTCCAGATGCGCTGGCGAATGGTGTTGAGCTGGTCGCGCGACAGCGGCTGATCATCATGGGAGACGAATACGACCGCGGGCACGCCTTCGACATCGAAGACGGCGCGTGCGCCGATCGCACCATCGTCGCTCAGCATCGCGCGCAGTTCGAGGGCGTAAGGGTGCGTGTCGGGCACGTCATCGGTGCGTAGATGAAGCTGCGCCGGCTCGGCCGAATAGCCGAGCCGGTCGAGCCAGCCCTGCAGCATTTCGCTCATCGACCGACCGCCTTGGCTGTTGGAGACGGTGCTGATGCAACCGCGGCATCGCGCACCGCGCGGACCGGGAAAAGCTCTAGCTGGCCTTCACGGCGAGTGGGCGACGGCAGGCCGAAGCCCTCTCGGAGGACCTCAAGATGTTGGTCGAGACCGAAAATGAGGACGTCCTCGCCGTCCCCTGGAATTTCGCCGGGGCCAAGCAGCTCCCAGCGATCATTGCCATATAAGGCTATGCGCCGTCCTGAGAGCGCGATGAACGACGTGCGCTTCAGCGTCTGGCGCCAGCTGTCGAACAAATCCTTATGCCCCTGCAGCTCGATGCGGAACTGCCGATGCAGAGTCGTCGCCAGACGGAGCACTAAAATCGTCTGCCAGCTATATTGCGCCGGCGCGCCCTTGCGACACGGCTGCCCGTCCGCCGGGATGAGCGCACGCCGGACCGCCCATTCACGTAGCAGATCGACGGAAAGGCCGGTCAGGCGGCTTGCTACTGGCGTGACGACATAATTCATCAAACGATCCAAATTGGGTATCATGCCCGACCTTCCCCCAAGGACGAGTACTCCCGGTAAAGCGGCTTCATGGCTCCTTAGCCGGCGATCAACACCGCCACTCTCCGAATGTTTACTATATGATTGCTGGCGAGATTCTGCTCCCTTTAAAATCGATTTTTCCGATTTATCATCAATGGGTTATAAGAGATTTGGAAGTGAGGTCTGGTACTTTCGTTTACCGCCGTCGCGCCGAAGGCTGAAGCGCAAACGCGCATCTTCGTCCAAGGCGCTGGAACAAAAGCGTGGACGTCACCGCCCTTCCGATGGTAGCGCTATCTTGATAAATGCAATCGGGAGAGGATGCATGATGCGCAAATCCATTTTGACCTTTGGTGCCGTGGCCGCCGCCGCGCTGACGGCGGGCTGCCAGCAACCGGCCGACACCAGCGCCAACGCTACAAACGCCCAGCAGGCGGCGGGCAAGCGCCCGGCTTCCGACTATCTGTCGCAGCCGCTGGTAAAGGATATTTTCACCGCCGACCCGTCCGCCCATGTCTGGAACGGAAAGATCTACGTCTATCCCAGCCATGATATCGACGGGCCTACGCCCGAGGATGATCTGGGCAGTCATTTCGAAATGCGCGACTATCGGGTGCTGCGCATGGACCGCATCGGCGGGCCGGTGACGCTTGGCCCGGTCGCGCTCGACGTCGATGACGTGCCCTGGGCGGAAAAGCAGATGTGGGCGCCCGACGCCGCGAAGAAGGGCGACACCTATTATCTCTACTTCCCGGCGAAGGACAAGGAAGGCGCCTTCCGCATCGGCGTCGCCACATCGAAGGACCCGATGGGTCCGTTCAAGGCACAGCCCCAGCCGATCAAGGGCAGCTATTCGATCGACCCGGCCGTCTTCACCGACGATGACGGGCAAAGCTATATGTATTTCGGCGGCATCTGGGGCGGCCAGCTGCAACGCAATGTCAACGGGGCCTATGATCCCAACGGGTCTAAGACCGACCTTGGCCAGGATGACAAGCCCGCGCTTGCCCCGCGCGTCGCGAAAATGACCGGCGACATGCTGGAATTTGCCGAAACGCCCCGCGCCGTCCAGATCGTCGATGACCAGGGCAAGCCGCTGCTGGGGGGCGACCATGACCGCCGTTTCTTCGAAGCGTCGTGGATGCACAAATATAAGGGCAAATATTATTTCAGCTATTCGACCGGCGATACCCATTATCTGGCCTATGGCATAGGCGACAGCCCCTATGGCCCCTTCACCTACAAGGGGCGGATCATGGAGCCGGTGGAGGGCTGGACCACCCATCATTCCATTGTCGAATGGAATGGGAAATGGTGGCTTTTCTATGCCGACACCCAATTGTCGGGGCAAACCCGCCTGCGCAACGTCAAGGTGACGGAACTTCATTATAATCCGGACGGCACGATCCAGACGATCAACCCGTTCGTTACCAAGGCAACGCAGGGCACGGCCAAGCCCTGATGCGGCTTTTCCCGGTCGCCGGTCTTGCCTCTGCGGGCTGGCGACCATAGAGGGAAGGCGCAAGGCCGATCGTTGGCCTTTTCAGCCGAACCGCGGAGCAGCCTGTGGCCCAGCCCACCCCCCTCGTCGCCCTTTCCACTCCGTCAGGCGGGAAGTCCGTCCGGGTATGAGCATCACGGGCCGCCGATGGACCATGCGGCGCGTGCGCGCGCTGATCCGCCACACCGGCCCGACGTCGCTCATCTTCCGCCGCCGTCTCGCGCTGATGGGCGGCGCTATTCTCGTTGGTCTTGCCGCGCTGCTCTTCGCGCGGGCGGCCGACGCCAGCAGCGAAGCCTTCGATCACCTCGCGGGGCAATGGCCCTGGCTGCCACTGGTCCTGACCCCGCTCGGTTTTGCCGGCATCGCCTGGATCACCCGCCGCTACGCCCCCTTCGCCGGCGGATCGGGCATTCCGCAGGTCATCGCCGCCACCCGCCTGCCCGAACAGATTGGCGGGCGGCTGGTCGACCTGCGCACCGCGCTGCTCAAGGTCGCACTGACGCTGGCGGGCCTGCTGGTGGGCGCATCGGTCGGACGCGAAGGCCCCACGGTCCAGATTTCCGCCGCCATCCTCGCCCGCGTCCATTCGGTGCTTCAGGTGCCTCTGCGTGCATCGGTCATGGTCGCGGGCGGCGCGGCCGGTGTCGCGGCTGCCTTCAACACGCCGCTCGCCGGGATCAGCTTCGCGATCGAGGAACTGGCGTCGGCCTATGAACAGCGCATGACGCTGCTGGTCATCACCGCCGTCATCATCTCGGGCATGGTCAGTCTGGGGCTGGCGGGCGACTATGTCTATTTCGGCGTCGTGGCCGCGCATCTGCCGCTCGGCTCCGCGATGGTCGTCGCGCTGTTCGCCGGCGTGCTGGGCGGCCTGTCGGGTGGCCTGTTCGCCCGTCTGGCGCTGGCGGCGGCGACCAGCCGCAACCGCCTCACTGATTTCAGCCGCGCCCATCCGATCCGCTTTGCCGCCTGCTGCGGCGCGGTCGTCGCGCTGATCGGGGTGTTGACCGGCCTTACCTGGGGCACCAGCTACGCGCCCGCCCGCCACCTCATCACCGGGGGGCAGGAACCGCTCTGGTTCGCCCCGGCAAAATTCATCAGCACGCTGGCGACCAGCATCTCCGGCATTCCCGGTGGCATTTTCGCGCCCTCGCTCGCGACCGGCGCGGGCTTTGGGAACCTGCTACGCTGGATGTTCCCGGAGCAACAGGGCAGCGCCGTCGTGCTGCTGGGCATGGTCGCCTATTTCACCGGAGTGGTTCGCGCGCCGCTCACGGCCGTCATCATCATTTCCGAAACCACCGGCAGCCGCGGCTTCATGCTCCCCTTGCTGGGCGCGGCGCTGGTCGCGGATGGCGCGGCGCAGCGCGTGTGCAAGGAACGCCTCTATCACGGCCTGTCGCGCAATTTCCTCGACCGCGCGAAGGCGGCCCCGCCCGGCTGAACAAAAGCGGCGCGACATGGGTTGGCCCTTTTTGCGAAGGAGAGCCCCATGTCCGACAGCTATGAAGAAATGATCCGGGAAGACGGCCTGCCCGGCCATGAATCCAGGGTCGATCCCAAACCCGAATGGGAACCGCGCTATCCCGGCTCGGGTCGCCTCGCAGGCAAGGTGGCGCTCGTCACCGGCGCGGACAGCGGCATCGGCCGCGCCGTCGCCGCGCTTTACGCCCGCGAAGGCGCCAACGTAGCCATCCTGTATCTGTGCGAACATGATGATGCGCGCAAGACGGCAGACATCGTCGAAGCCGAGGGACGCGAGGCCCTGACCATCGCGGGCGATGTGGGCGACAAGGCCTTTTGCGACAGCGCCGTCGCTCAGGTGATCGACCGCTTCGGCAAGCTCGACATTCTGGTCAACAATGCCGGCGAACAACATCCCGATCAGGACATCACCGACATTACCGAGGATCAGTTGCGCCGCACGTTCCAGACCAACATCTTCGGCATGTTCTTTCTGACGCAGGCGGCGCGGCCGCACCTCAAGGAAGGCGCGGCGATCGTCAACTGCACGTCCGTCACCATGTATCAGGGCGCGTCCGAACTGCTCGATTACAGCAGCACCAAGGGGGCGATCACCGCCTTCACCCGCAGCCTGTCGGAAAATCTGATCGGGCACGGCATCCGCGTCAACGCCGTCGCGCCCGGGCCGATCTGGACCCCGCTCAACCCCTGCGGCGGCGCGAGCGAGGAGAAGCTGGAGCATTTCGGCGAATCCACGCCCATGGGCCGGCCCGGCCAACCCAATGAGGTCGCGCCTGCCTTCCTCTTCCTCGCCTGTCAGGACGCCAGCTATATGAGCGGCCAGGTGCTTCACCCTAATGGCGGCATGATCGTCAACGGCTGACACTGCCCTGATCATGACAAAGGCCCGGAGCGCATCCGGGCCTCTGTTCGTTAGCGGGCGGAAACACCATCAATTCCCGACGATCGCGCGCGTCTCCTTGACCGTCTCACTGCCGGCATCGGCATAGCGCTCACCGGTTTCGGCGCGGGCGATGGCCGCGGCCATGGGCGCTTCGACATGGGCGATCGCCTTGGACTTGCAGGACAGCGCGGTCATGCGGTCGCTCGACGAACAGACGCGAGCCGCGGCGCGGGCGATGCGGCTGCGCAGCGTCTTCTGCTGGTCGGCATCGGCCAGGTTCAGGTCGCCATGATAGACTTGCGCGGTCCGACCATTGGACACGAAATCCTCGGCCTGGGCGGCGCCTGCGGTCAGGGCGAATGCGGCGGCCACAGGTGCGGCGAGCGTAAACATACGGAACATGGGCAAATCTCCTCTTGTCTCTGTCATGACCCGCGCCGCCTGTTCAGGGGGGCGTCGCGGCGCTGGGTGCGAACGGGCGGCGCTTCTTTGAGGTCTGGATGGGGTTTGAAGCGCCCTCTCCCGTTCGCCTGATCCTTTTATGCCCAGTGCCCGCCTGTCGCTCGCCCGCTTCGACCGGGTGCACGCCGCGTCGGCGAACGGCGCGACCATCGACAAAGGGGGGACAGGCAGGGGACGAACGGCGCGACGAACGACATGGCCAGCGCCGCCAACGACAGCGCACCGTAAGGGAATAAGCGAATCGTAACGAAATCGCCGCATAAAGAAAACGCCCCCGGCGCAAGGGATTGCCGGGGGCGTATCCAGGCGCTGTCGGGCACTCCGGATCGGGGTAAACTGTCAAAAGGCAGACGACGCTATTAGCGGTGAACCGTGCCTTAACATGATCGATCATAGCGGACGGGCCGTGCATCGCCGCCGTCCTTCGACGATCCGCCGCCGCGTCCCGCCCGGCGGCGTTTCCTGTCGACAAGGCGCGGGCCAGCGCCGACCAACGACATGAGGGCGGGCCGCCCGCACCCGCGACAGCCTAAAGCGGCGGCAACCCCGCCTCGCGCAGCGCTCGGGCGACATAATCGGCAAAGGCCGCATCCCGCGCCGGCGCGCGCTGGCGCATCCAGGCCAGCGCCACAAGCGCCCGCCACGCGCCCAGTGCTTCCTTGTCCAGCCCCGTGCGCGCACGATAGCGCCGCAGATACCATCCGGCCGCCGCGTCCCGCATAACCGCCTCCGCCCGCGCGACGTCGCCGCCTCCGCGCGCCGGGCCAAAGCGCATCACCATCTCGGTCCGCACCAGATCGGTGGCGATCGTCCCGCAGGCCGCGCGCGACCAGTCGATCACGCCAACGCCAGCGTCTGTCACGATCAGATTGCCGGGATGCAGGTCGCCATGGCTCAGATGGTCCCCTTCATTGAGCAGGTCCAGCCGCGCAATCGCCGCTTCGCGCAGTGGCTCGGATATGTCGGCGGCGGCGATATCCTCGGCCAGCACCGCCTTGCGGCTGCGCAGCGCCGGCGCGTGGCAGCGCTGGATGCGCTCCTGAAGCTGCGCCATCTGCTCCAGCGCCCAGGCCGCGCGATGCGGATGCCGGGCCATATAGGTCAACAGATTGGGGCCGCGCATCTCGGCATAGAGGATCCCCTGCCGGCCTTCGACCCGCGTCTCGCCGAACACCGCCGGCACCGGCAGGCCGCTCGCCTGTACCACCCGCGCTATCGCATATTCCCGCGCGACGATCGACGGATCGATGCCGGCATGGAACAGCTTGAGCACCCGCCCGCCCTCAAGCCGATACACCTGCGCGCTCGCGCCCGCGGCGATGAAGGTTGCAGGATCAGGCGCGTGCATCGCCCGCCCCTCTGCCCGCTCGACGGCCGCTTGGCCAGCCCGTTTGTCGACGGATCAGCGCTATGCGGCTTTACACCACGACAAAATCCGCGCCCGTCAGCGGCGGATGCCCCGCGACCATGCCGAACAGCACTGCCGCACCGCCCAGTGACCCGTCAGCGTCGTAGAAGAGTTGCCCGCTATCCGTGTCATAGATGATGCGCTGATCGGCCGAGGTCGCCGTGCCGCTGGCATTGGCCACGAACGCGCTCGCGTCCAGCTTGCCAAGGTTCAGCCCGGCAAAGACAGCGTCGTCCAGTTCGATGACATCCACGCCTTTCTGAAAATCCAGGATCGTGTCGACATTGGTCGCCGCGTTCAACACGTCGCCGAAATGGAAGCGATCCGCGCCGCCGCCGCCGGTCAGCCTGTCCGATCCCGCCCCGCCGTCCAGCAAGTCGCCAAAGCGCGACCCCTGCAGCGTGTCGTCGCCGCCATGGCCCAGCAGGCTGATGCTAGCCGACTTATCGACCCACACCGCGTTCAGCGAGTTGTTGAGGTCGTTGCCCTGCGCCACCACGCTCGCCCCTTCGGCCACGCCCACCAGCCGCAGCCCTTCGACGTTGGCGCCCAACCGATAGCCGACGCTGCTGGTGATGACGTCATAGCCCTCACCCGCCTGCTCATAGACCAGATCGGTTACGCTATCGACGACATAGCTGTCATTGCCACGGCCGCCGCGCATGGTATCGGCCCCGGTCCCGCCATCCAGCAGGTCGTCATAGCGCGAACCCAGCAGCCGGTCGTTGCCACCCCCGCCCAGCAGGCTGACCTTCGCCGACTGGTCGACCCACACTGCGTTAAGTTCGTTGTTGAGGTCATTGCCCTGCGCCACCACGGTCGCGCCGGCGGCCACGCCGATCAGCCGCACCGCCTCGACATTGTCGCCCAGTGCATATCCAATGCTCGACGTCACCACGTCATAGCCCGCGCCCGCCTGCTCGACCACGATGTCGCCGGCATTGTCCACGACATAGCTGTCATTGCCCAGGCCGCCAGTCATCCGGTCCGCGCCCGTCCCGCCGTCCAGCAGGTCGCCATAGCGCGATCCCTGCAGATCGTCATTGCCGCCCTCGCCATAGAGACGGATTTGCGTGCCCGCCGCCGGCGCGACATTGACCCAGACAGCGTTCAACCAGTTGTTGCCCGCATTGCCATGCGCATCGACTGCGCCCTGGATGCCCATCAACCGCAGTGCCTCGACATTGGCGCCCAGCGTGTAGCTGACGCTGGTATCGACCGTGTCGAACCCTTGGCCCGCCTGCTCGATCGCCACGTCGCCCGCATTGTCGACGACATAGGTGTCGTTACCATTGCCGCCGGTCATCTTGTCTGCACCCGTGCCGCCATCCAGCAGGTCGCCATAACGCGAACCAAGCAGATTATCGTCGCCACCCTCGCCATAGAGCCGGATTTGCGTGCCCGCGGCCGGCGCGACATCGACCCACACGGCGTTCAGAAAATTATTGCCCGCATTACCATGAGCATCGACCGCCCCCTGAATGCCCATCAACCGCAGCGCCTCGACATTCGTCGAAAGCGTGTAGCTGATGCTGGTATCGATCATGTCGAAACCTTCGCCGGCACGTTCGACCACCGTGTCGCCAACATTATCGACGATATAGCGGTCATTGCCCTGACCGCCCTCCATCCAGTCCGCGCCCGTGCCGCCATTCAGCAAATCGACGCCAGCATTGCCATATAGATGATCGTCCCCCGCGTCGCCATATAGGACATTGTCTCCTACGTTGCCGCGAATGTCATTGGCTGCTCTGTTCCCGGCGCCATCAATATCCAACGCTCCTATCAGCGTCAGATTTTCGATATGGTCGGCGAGCGAATAGCTGACACTCGACGACACTTGGTCCAATCCCTGATCCTGACTTTCGACAACCACGTCATCAATCTGATCGACGATGTAGATGTCGTCCCCATCGCCACCGACCATATAATCCGCGCCGGATCCGCCGTCGATCAGATTGGCACCCTGGGTTCCAAACAGACGATCATTGCCCGCATAGCCGCGAATGTTGAAAGCATTGATGTCCGTAAAATAGCCATCAACGATGTTATCTCCGTCACTGGCGTCCAGAGTGTCGACATATTTACGATAGTCGACATACAGGTCTGTTCCGGAACCGATCGTGTAGAAGCGCAAAAACTCCTGGTTCACGGCGAAGCTGACGATATTGTCGGTCGCCGCATCGCCATTGGCATCGATTTCGATCGTGGCGACACCGCGAACAATCGAATATTTGACCTGTCCAGCCACGCCGGTGAAGGCATCGACCACTTGGGGGCTGACGCCGGCCGCACCATCGGCCTTGATGACGATCCGGTCGTCCGCATCGAAATCGGCGATGACCAGCGTGCTGGACTGGCTGCCGGGATGAATCAGAAATTCATCTCCTCCTCCGCCCCCCAAGATACTGTCCTCACCACCTACGGACAGCGCACTCTGCCCGCTCAAAAACTCGTCATTGTGTCGCGATCCGATGATAAAATCGGTTTGCCCGGACAGATGGAATGTCGGACCGACAGGGATGTGGATGACGTCATCCAGTCCTTCAGAATAGAGAGCGCGGTAGTTTAGTGGAGCCAAAGACGCATCGACGAACAGACCGTGGCCGGCTTCGGCAAAAACCTCCATCACGCCATCGGTCAGAGTGTAATTCCGGACAATGCCCAGATAATTATAGCGAATCTCGGTGATCGCCGATTGAAGGTCGCCACCAATGAACTCCCCGGCGCCAATGAACTGACCGCCCGTGACGCTGCCATCGACGCCACTGATGACCGCCAAATTGTCCGCGCTATTGCCGACGGTTACATATGTGCCGTTTTCGCCTGCCATGAAATCCCCCGATTCAGCCCGCGATCCAGTGATGACAGGCCCAATCACGCCGGATCCGGCTGTTGATTTCGAAGGTTCGCCATTGAGCCGTAATTGGGACTTAGATTATATTCGGCGCGCTTCACCACCTTTGACAATCAATGCGGCGGCAAAAGTCGGCAGCCCATGACGTTGCCAGCGTATCTCACTGAAGGTTGGTTATATGTCAACGACGTGGGCGGGGTCCACTTTGATTATGCGGCAAAAAACGAAGCCGATCACGCTTTGCACTTCGAGAACAGCGACTGCCAAGGTGCGCCAGCGGTTTCGCAACCGCCCTCGCATTTGCCCCTTCGCCCACCTATCTTCCACTCTGGACCCTTGCCAGGAACGAAGATAGAACATCCCTCATGAGCCTTACCCACATCCAGAAGCAGAGCTTTAGCGAATGCTGACCCACATAAGCGTCCGCGGTGCGCGCGAGCATAATCTCAAGGGCGTCGACGTCGACCTGCCGCGCGACAGCCTCATCGTCATCACCGGCCTGTCGGGCTCGGGCAAATCCTCGCTCGCCTTCGACACCATCTATGCCGAAGGACAGCGCCGCTATGTGGAATCGCTCTCCGCTTATGCGCGCCAGTTCCTGGAGATGATGCAGAAGCCCGATGTCGAGCATATCGAGGGCCTTTCGCCCGCCATCTCCATCGAGCAGAAGACGACCAGCCGCAATCCGCGCTCGACCGTCGCGACCGTCACCGAAATCTACGACTATATGCGCCTGCTCTGGGCGCGGGTCGGCATCCCCTATTCGCCCGTCACCGGCGAACCCATCAGCGCGCAGACGGTCAGCCAGATGGTCGACCGCGTGATGCTGTTGCCGGAAGGCACGCGCTTCTACCTGCTCGCCCCCGTGGTGCGCGGGCGCAAGGGCGAATATCGCAAGGAATTGGCGGAGTGGCAGAAGGCGGGCTACACCCGCGTCCGCATCGACGGCGAGATGTATCTGATCGAAGACGCCCCCGCGCTCGACAAGAAATATAAGCATGACATCGAAGTCGTAGTCGACCGCCTCGCCGTCGACGCGGAGATGGGCACGCGCCTCGCCGACAGTTTCGAGCAGGCGCTCAAACTCGCCGATGGCCTTGCCTATGTCGATCTGGCGGACGGCGTCGTGCCGGGGCGTGAGGACGAAGCCGCTTCCCCCGACAAGAAGATGAAGGGCGCTGGCGTCCCCGCCAACCGCATCGTCTTTTCCGAAAAATTCGCCTGCCCGGTCAGCGGCTTCACGATTCCCGAGATCGAGCCGCGCCTCTTCTCCTTCAACGCCCCCATGGGCGCCTGCCCGGCCTGCGACGGGCTTGGCGAGCGGCAGGAGTTCGACCCCGAACTGGTCGTACCCAACGAGGCCCTCAGCCTCAAGAAAGGCGCGGTCGTCCCCTGGGCGAAATCCAATCCGCCCTCGCCTTATTATATGCAGGTGCTCGGCTCGCTCGCCAAGGAATTCGGCTTTTCGCTCGACACGCCCTGGAGCGACCTGCCCGACGAGGCGAAGCGCATCATCCTATACGGTACCGGCGGCAAGTCGGTCACGCTGCGTTTCCAGGACGGCCGCAAAAGCTATGAGGTGAAAAAGCCGTTCGAGGGCGTCATCGGCAACTTGAACCGCCGCCTGCTGCAAACCGACAGCGCCTGGATGCGCGAGGAACTCTCCAAGTACCAGCGCGCCCAGCCCTGCGAAACCTGCCACGGCGCCCGCTTGAAGCCCGAGGCGCTGGCCGTGAAGATCGCGGGCGAGGACATCTCCATCTCCACACGCCGCAGCGTGGTGGACGCATTGGGTTTCTTCTCCACCCTCCCCGCGCAATTGAACGACCAGCAGAACCAGATCGCCAGGGCCATCCTCAAGGAAATTGTCGAGCGCCTGGGCTTCCTCAACAATGTCGGCCTCGACTATCTCAACCTCGACCGCACGTCCGGCACCCTGTCGGGCGGCGAGAGCCAGCGCATCCGCCTCGCCTCCCAGATTGGCAGCGGCCTGTCGGGCGTCCTCTACGTCCTCGACGAACCCTCGATCGGCCTGCACCAGCGCGACAATGATCGCCTGCTCGTGACCCTGAAGCGCCTGCGCGACCTCGGCAACAGCGTCATCGTCGTCGAGCATGACGAGGATGCGATCCGCGCCGCCGACTATATCGTCGACATGGGGCCGGGCGCGGGCGTCCATGGCGGCACCATCGTCGCGGAAGGCACGCTCAAGCAACTGCTCAAGAACAAGAAAAGCCTCACCGCCGATTATCTGAACGGCACCCGCCGCATCGACGTGCCGGCCAAGCGCCGCAAGGGCACGGGCAAGAAACTCACCGTCCACAACGCCCGCGCCAACAACCTCACCGGCGTCACCGCGTCGATCCCGCTGGGCACCTTCACCTGCATCACCGGCGTCAGTGGATCGGGCAAGTCCAGCTTCACCATCGACACGCTCTACGCCGCGTCGGCCCGTGCGCTCAATGGCGCGCGCATCATCGCCGGCCCGCATGACAAGGTGTCGGGGCTGGAGCATTGCGACAAGGTGATCGACATCGACCAGTCGCCGATCGGTCGCACCCCGCGCTCCAACCCCGCCACCTATACCGGCGCCTTCACCAACATCCGCGACTGGTTCGCGGGCCTCCCCGAAGCGCAGGCGCGCGGCTACAAGCCCGGCCGCTTCAGCTTCAACGTCAAGGGCGGCCGCTGCGAAGCCTGCCAGGGCGACGGCGTGCTCAAGATCGAGATGCACTTCCTCCCCGACGTCTATGTCACCTGCGACGTATGCCACGGCGCGCGCTACAATCGCGAGACGCTGGAGGTGAAGTTCAAGGGCAAGTCCATTGCCGACGTGCTCGACATGACGGTCGAGGATGCGGTCGAATTCTTCAAGGCCGTCCCCCCCATCCGCGACAAGATGGCGATGCTCGCGGAAGTGGGCCTAGGCTATATCAAGGTCGGCCAGCAGGCGACGACCCTCTCGGGCGGCGAGGCCCAGCGCGTCAAGCTCGCCAAGGAACTCTCGCGTCGCGCCACCGGCAACACCCTCTACATCCTCGACGAGCCGACCACCGGCCTCCATTTCGAGGATGTCCGCAAACTCCTCGAAGTCCTCCACGCGCTGGTCGATCAGGGCAACAGCGTGGTGGTGATCGAACATAATCTCGACGTCATCAAGACGGCGGACTGGATCATCGATATGGGACCGGAAGGCGGCGTCAAGGGCGGCGAAGTCGTCGCGGAAGGCACACCGGAGAAGGT
Source organism: Sphingobium sp. UBA5915 (assembly GCF_002431195.1). Lineage (NCBI taxonomy): Bacteria > Pseudomonadati > Pseudomonadota > Alphaproteobacteria > Sphingomonadales > Sphingobiaceae > Sphingobium > Sphingobium sp. UBA5915. Next base: position 12,741 of record NZ_DJDV01000080.1, read on the forward strand.
GGTGAAAGAGAAGCGGAGCTTTACGGGGCGCTATCTCGCGCCGTTGCTGGGGTTGGAGGCTGTGGCGGCGGAATAGCCAGCATTATCACTTGACCGCAATGATACCCATGTATTTTATCCGATCACGGCATCAAAAAGTGGGATCATCCAGTGGCCAAACGACAAAAGAACCATCAAGTGAGAGCCTCCTTTCATTATTTGGTTAAGTCGATCCAAAATGGTGACGATCCTGATGATGCAGTTGAAGAAGGCTTCACTGATGAAGAGTTCCAAAGGGTTATCGCTAGAATCTCTGATTTAACTCCTTTAGATGAAGCAGACGAGAATGTAATTCAGCTCATTAAGACAGGTAAGAACCTTCCGTTCAACCATTATGAGATTTTAGACGGAGCTGTTCATTTTGGCGACTTCGAAGGTGCATATTATGGACAAAAATATAGAAACAATCGGTTAGGGGTTATTTCGGCGGAGAGCCTTAATCTGCGTAATTTCCATTACTTAATCACTAAGTTGAGAGACGGAAAAATATTAGTCGGCATAACTTATCATGGCCAATTTGGTGATTATGACGGTATAAAAAGCTGCTTATCTCATATCTTGCATGGAAATTACCGCGTGGCTTCCAAGACGCTGAGGAGCGTTTCGACGGAAATCGGGCGGGGACACCCAATCTCTCTGAAGCTCGCGTATCGAAAAGCCAACAACCGACCTGAACGAAAAGCGCTATTTGGCACATCAGGCGTCTTCGCAATTAAAAATTCGGAATACGGAGAAGATTTCGAAGATCGAGTTAACGAAGTCGCGAACAGAATGCGAGGCACTGCTGCAGAACGCAAACGAGTGCTTGCAGAGGTCGTTAACGCTGGAAGTTTGCTAGAACTTGATGATGACGATATTATCGGCTGCTCTGTCCTCGTCAGGGAAGACAGGTCGCAACGCACAGTTTATTTTCTAGGAGATAATAACTTTTCGACAAAATTTCCGCTACAGGTTGACGTTGACGGGGATGGAGTAGCCGATCGAGATCAGGTGAAAATGGAAATGATCAGAATCATGCGTGAAAGTATCATTCCTCTCATAGTATGAGGCCCGTCAGTGCTGCTGATCTGGAAAGATGTATATAAATCCTATCATGGGGATGGAGAGAGACACATCTTTCGTATCTCGGTGATCATCATCACGTCTATATTGATTTCTGTATTTGGTGCTGACCTCTCAAAAAATTCATTCCAGAATATAGCCCTGATTATTACCGTTTTAACCGGGTTCACTTTTTCAGCGCTATTCTCCGATCATTCGATGGCTGGGAGTGACCTTCCACCACCTCAAAACGAAACAGATCGTCACGAGATCGAGGTTTTAAAATCACTCGGGGTAAATTTCCGATCTCGATCTCGTTTGTTTATAATCTTGTCTATAACTGATTTAATCCTGATATTTATTATTAGCATTGGGTTATACGTCGATCATGGCCCAATTTGCTCCGCTATTGGATCATTCTCGGCAGAGAGCGTTCAGCGATGTTCAATCATTTTCGTCGCCATAAAAAATGTCGTTAGTGGTTTGTTCAATTTCACGACGATGGTCATTTTTTTTGAGTGTCTGTATACGTTCTATAGGTTGTCGGAAACCATGATGTCTGTTGTGGACATGAGGCGAGATTATTTGGAAAGTCGCCAGAAAAACGGGGCTGCAACTTAACGCCTCACGAGAAGAGACTACATTAGCTGGGTACGACAATCTTCAACGCTGATCGTAATTGGCACTTCCGCCCTTCCCTGATACCCTCCTCTCATGACCAAACTCACCCCTATCGAGTCCGAGTTTGCGACGACCGAGGAAGCGGAAGCCTATGACGCCTGGTTTCGCGCCGAGGTGGAAGCCGCCATGGCCTCGGACCAACCCGGCATCCCTCATGATGAAGCGATGGCGCGGATGCAGGCCATCATAGACCGCCGTAAAAAGGCGGACAAACACAAGACTGCTTAGTCCAACCGATTGTCTGACGTAGCTCACCCCAACTATAGTCTTGTATATCGCGTCATGACCGACCGCATTCAGATATTGGCGCTTCTTCACACCCGCCAGCAATATCCCTAGCGCCCACCCGCAACGCCCGCTAACCCCTTGTCCCACGGCCCCGACTCCCGTCGCGCGCCGTTTCAGGGGGGACTTTCATGAAATCATTTGCCGCCACCGCTGCGCTCTGCGCTGCCTTGTTCATCGCGCCTGCGGCCCAGGCCGATGATGGCGACGACAACGCCTTTGTGCTCGTCAACAAATCGACCGTGGACGCCATCCAGTTCTTTACCAAGCGCAAGGATGGCAGCTGGTCGAAGGACTGGCTCAAAATGCCGCTCAAGCCCGCCGCCACCCGGCCGCTCAAATTCTTCGAAGGCGATGAACGTTGCGAGGTGCAGACCCGCATCGTCTTTTCCGACGGCAGCGAATTTGACAGCCCGGTCGATTATTGCGGCGTGACCAATCTGGTCGTCACCGACAAGAATATGTTCACGCAATAAAAATGGCCTTCCCCGCCCCCTGACGCCTACCGGGGCGGTGACAAGGGGGCGGGCATGCCGCGCAACCACGCGCACGCCCAAAATCCTATTGCCCTGTCCTACACCCGCCCCATCTGCCTACCCTTTGGGCAAGCCTCATTCTGGAAACAGGAGCCTTGCCATGACCGCGATTCTGCCGCCGCCCGTCCCCTCGCTCCCCGATGACCTCCCCACCCCGGCCGATGCGACCCGCGCCGATGGGTGGACGCCCGCGCGGCAGCGGCGCTTCCTTGAAACGCTCGCCGCCACCGGCGTCATCATGCTCGCCTGCGAAAGCGTGCGCATCACCGCGCGCAGCGCCTATAATCTGCGCATCCGTCACGATGGCGCGGCCTTTCGGCTGGGCTGGGACGCGGCGATCCTGATCGCACGCGACCGTCTCGCGACCGATCTGCTCGCCCGCGCGATCACCGGGCAGGAGGAGGTCAGCCGCCGCGATCCCGACAATTATGAGGTGCGCCGCCACCGCCATGACAATCGCCTCGCCATGTCGATGCTCTCCCGGCTCGATCGCATGGCCGATGCGCCCGCCGAAGGCTCCGACGCCGCGCTCGCCCGCATCGTCGCGCAGGATTTCACCGCCTATTGCGACATGATCTGCCCCTATGCGGTCATGCTGGACGAAGTGGCCCGCGACGAGTTGCCCCTTGCCGGTCACGAACCATCCGCCCGCACCAGCGCCGACGCGCAGACCCTGCTGGGGGAACGGCCCGGCGATCCCGACCCGGTCGAGGACGAGGCCGCCCTGCTGGTGACGTCCGCCGCCTCCGTCGCCATGTTCATCGCGGTGCGCCGCAATCTGTTGTCCACCACCGCGCAGGGCGGGCCGCTTGGCCCCGTCGCCCATGGCGAAACCGGGCTGAACCCGCCCTTTTCCGCCGCCCATGAACGGTGTGAACTTCGCCCGCCTGAGGCCTTTCCCCACCTCATGGACCTGCCGCCGGAGGAAGCCGCCGCCGGGCTGCGCGGCGTATGGTGGGACACGCTCTACAACGCCTGGCGCACCGATTTCCCCCCGCCGCCCGACTTCACCGGCGAAGAAACCGACGAGATGTATGATCCCGACGATTATCAGCGCGAACTGACCATGGACGAGGAACAGGCCGTCGCCCGGCAGCTGGAGGCGGAATATCGGCCCTATAAGGAAGCGGCGATCCGCGCGCGCGACGCCTATTTCGGCTTCGACGCGGCGGCGGCCGGGCGCGACAATGCCGCCGATTCGGCCGAGCCGGCCGGCGCGACCCGCGCGGCGGACCCTCCGCACTGATCCTGCCCCTGTCGTCCTTCGCCGGCCCCAAATGCCGCGCCGCCCGGTACCGCGATTTGCTATTGCACGCCTGATGCCCTATATGGGACGGGCTACAGTCGCAAATCGACGGTCTTCGGCGCTTTGCGGCACCAACTTCCTTCTTTCCCTGCCTCTCTGGCCCTTGGCCCGCCCATACGGGGCGCGCCGCAAACAAGAAGGAATACCCAATGGCCATCACCGGCACCGTCAAATTCTTCAACGCCGACAAGGGCTATGGCTTCATCGCTCCCGATGACGGCACCCCCGACGCGTTCGTCCACATCACCGCCGTCGAGCGCGCTGGCCTCGCCACGCTGCGCGAAAAGGACCGCGTCTCCTATGATCTGGAGCAGGACCGTCGCGGCAAGATGGCGGCGGTAAACCTCACCCACGCCGAATAAGGCGTCCGGGCGGATCGCGCGCGTCGCGGGCCGCCCATCGCTTAACAGAAAGGCCCCTGCCCGCCCGGCGTTCGCGCTGAGTGGGCAGTGCGGGCCGGCCGGGTGTCCATCCCATGATGCCCGGCCTTCTTCCCTGGGGATGCGAAGGACAATTATCCGTGGCCAATCCCGACTATCGCGCGCTCGCTGACAAGGCCCATGCCGAAGCGGACGCCGCCCTGCTCGACAATGTACGCGACCGCTGCCTGCGCTCCGCCGCCGCCTTCACCGCCATGGCCCAGCGCCAGGACCTGGGCGACCGCAACCGCGCCCGCCGCGAAGCCGAACTCGCCGCCACCGCCACGCCCGAAACCCCCGCCTGACCCCGTAAACGGCACGAAAACAGGAAAATGGTGCGCTTACGAGAGCGGGTGCGACTGTTAGAGGAGTTCCGGCCGAAAGCTTACGTCTGTGGCCAAGGTGGCTTTGGATCTTAGTTCGAAGTTCAGTTTGCCGACGATTTGGTCGTGTTCGAGAACTTGTATGGCAACGCCGTTTATCTGCTCTGCCAGGATTGGAGCGATATATATCAACGATCGCGTCTTGACCTTCTTCGCGACCAAGACGCTCACTTTGATCGGGTCGTTCATACGGATGGCTGGCAAGCGCGGCTGACTGCCTGCTCCACGATAAGCTGTTCAAGCGCGGATTGCGAAGGAGACGGAACGGCTATCGCCCAAAGCGTCGCGGTCGATAATGATCGGAAAATGAGCGTCTTCTTTTAGGAAGTCGAAAGGCAGTGCTGAATGGCGGAACGTAGCCCAACCCGGGCACGCGGAACGACCAGCTCCCGACCGCGTCATAGCGGCATGAGTAACGACCCGTATAACCTGAACCGCTTCCTTGCCGCCCAACAGTCCACTTATGCGGCCGTCCTTACCGAGCTGCGCCAAGGCAAAAAGACCAGCCACTGGATGTGGTTCATTTTCCCCCAGCTCGCTGGCCTGGGCCGCAGCCCTACCGCACAGCATTACGCCATCGCGTCACTGGACGAGGCTCGCGCCTATCTGGAGCACTCCACCCTCGGCGACCGCCTGCGAGAATGTGTGCGGACGCTGGAAGACCTGCCACACGGCAGCAGCGCGGTCGGTGTGCTGGGAGAGGTGGACGCCATGAAGCTACGATCGTCCCTTACCCTGTTCAAAGTCGCTACGGGCGATGACCTGTTCAGCGCCGCACTGGACCGCTGGTTCGACGGCGTGCGCGACGATGCCACCCTTCGGCTGCTGGCACGGCAATAACATCAGCGCGTCATCATTCCGTCGTCGAACACGAACGGGCCGCTGATATAGGGCTGGCGATCTGGATTTGGAGCGGATGCATGAGCAATCCGTCAAAGCCATGGGATGGAGTAGTGGTCCGTAAATGGCTGGCGCGCCGGTTGGACGTGTCGAAGCTGGATCAGGCTGCGGCCGACCGGCGCGGCTATTAGGCACGCGACGACTATGACAAGGCCGCCGCTGAGGAATGGGTATGCCGCGCCCTTCAGGCTCCAGATTGCACCGAAGAGCAGACCCCGTTTGCCCAGCGCCTCAAGGCGCTGATCGGCCAGGAGGAATATCACGCGACGGGCGTTTACGACGATGTGCGGTTCGAGCGCCATGTTCGCAGCCATCTGCGGAAAATCGCCAAGATGGCCAAAACGAATGAGGCGTTCGAGAAAATGCTGCATCATCAGTGAGCCGCATGCGTTTGCCGGTCTGAACGCAGACCTTCTCCGAGACCTGGCCCGGACAGCCACAGGCAGGGCGTAGCTGGCAGTCTGCTTTCCGTTCATCCCTTCTCAAGCCGCAGAACCAATGCCCTGATCTGCTCCATGGGAACAAGCGTAGCGCTGCCCAGCTTGAGGATTTTGATCTCACCATCGGCGATCAGCTCATAGAATTTGCTGCGCCGTATGCCCAGCATCCGGCAGGCATCGGGAACACGCACCGTGATCGGCTCGAACCCGTCGGGGGTGGGAAGGTCTGTTGTCTTCAGCGCGCGATGCTCCCGGCTCATTGCAAACTCCTCAGCTTCAAGGTTGCGGGGTCGTCCGTGGCGGGCGCGGCTTTCCCGGCAAACCGGTCGGCGATCTCGTCGATCAATTGCGCGAGCATCCTGGCCCCCACGGCCTGCGCCGCCTCATCGACCGGATGCATGGCGCCCATAATCAGCTGATGCCGGACCATCCGCGCCAGCACTTCCCAGACCAAGCCCTGGTTGCGGCGCAGCCATTGGGTATCGCGCTCTATCCGGGTCAGGCGGATGCCGATGCTCTCGTCGGATTTGGGTGCCTGCCGCCGATTGAACCAGGCGTCGAGCGCCTCGACCAGAATCTCGGATCGCGCGCGGCCTGAGCTCTTCGCCAGATGGTCGAGCCGTTTGCTCATCTCCTCAGGCAGGAACAGCTGATGTCGGGTCTTGTAGCTTTTCATAGGATGTCCGCCTGCCCATGGGGATGTCGGGTGGCAGCGGACCAGCCCTTTGCAGGGGGACATAAGAGCGATCCGCTACCGTGGGCGATTATCGCCGTCTGACCCGTCGCAAGGCTATGGTGCTGATGGGCGCGGATCGGCCTGGATCGGCCTGGATCGGCTCTGGGATCGGATGCTCCTCACATACCGCCGATGCTGGGACCGCTCCGCCCCCGGCCTATTGTCCGGTTGATCGACCGCCCGTCGCGCATGATCCCGGACAAGGGCTTTCCGACATGGCGTTCCAGATCGTCGCGCCACGGCACCAGGGTGAAGTCCCGCGCGCGTTCGATCAGCGCAAAGCGTCCGGAAGTCATATCCACGCTGCGCCTGAGCGTCCCCTCGACCCGTTCGCCCGGTTCGATCTGGGTGAACTTCAGGCCCATCTCGTTCGATAACTGCCCGGCCACCGCGCGCATCTCGCGGTCCCGCAAAATGCGCAGCAGGTTGGGCCGATAGAAGACATCCTCCCCCTGTCGCTCGGCCAGCTGCTGCTCGACCAGCCATTGCTGCCGCAGCGCCAGCGCCTTGCGGACCTCTGCGCCATAGCCTGTATCGGCAATGGCTATCCTGTCCGTCGCCACCAGTTCCCGATCCAGCCAGGTCGCTGCATGGACGCCGGTCTGTTCGAGGATCGGTCTCGAGGACAGCATCTCGACCTTCACCGGTTCGGCGCGCAGCTTGCGCTGCTCATAGGCCAACGCTGTATCGAGATGATCGGGACCGATCTTCCACGTCCCATCGGGCGCACGCTCGGGCTTGCCGATCGCCCTGCGGATCGCCTCCAGTCGGCGCACATGGGTCTGTGCAAAGCTTTCGGTCGCGGTGGGATCGTGCCGCAGGTGGATATCGACCGTATAGCGACCGCCATTTGCCTGGGCGATCCGAGCAACGGTCCGATCGACCGAACTTGCTTCGGCCCGCACGGGCGTCAGGCTGACCATGCCACCGATCGGTGTCGGCTCGGCGCTGACCCCGATATCGACATAATGGCTGCGCCCATCGACGCCGTCGACGATCAGATAGCGGCGCTCATGCTCATCGTCGGCGGTGCCCCGCTTCACCACCCTGCCGATGATGGGGCCTTCATTCTGTTCGGGCGTCTTGTCGATGCCATGGACGACAAAGCGATCATGCTTGATCCCGGGCGCTGATTTCTCCTGCGTCATCTCGCGGTGCATCAGGCGGATGATGTCGCCACGCATCCCCATATCGATCAGCGTCTGTTCCATGTGCGGGGCGAGCTTCCAGGCCAGCGGCCCCGATGGCTCCGCCAGTTCCATCCGCTCGAGCACACGGGCACGGGCGACCAACAGTTGCTGATGCTCGGGATCGAACGTGCGCTGACCTTCCTGTCCGCGCAGGTCGATGACCTGGTCGCGCGCCGTGGCGCCAGCATCATCCGGTCGAGCCGGGTAAGCCGTTCGGCATCGACCTCGCGCTCGAGCTGGTGACGCACCTCCAGCTCGCTCTGCGGCCCAAGCGCCTGGGTCATGATCTGCGACCCCCGATGGCGGATGCCATGGGCGATATAATCGCCCGCGATGTTGAGGGTCTTGCCGTCCTCGGTGATGCCCCGGACCAGGATATGGCTATGGGGATGACCGGTGTCGAAATGATCCACCGCCACCCAGTCGAGCGTCGTGCCCAGATCCTCCTCCATTTTCGCCATGAGGTCGCGGGTAAAATCGCGCAGATGATCGAAGGCGGGACCATCCTCGGGCGCGACGATGAAGCGGAACTGATGCCGGTCGCCTGCCCCGCGTTCTGCAAAGGCCTTTCCGTCCGCGTCATCGGCAAAGGTCGAGTAGAAGCGTCCCGGCTCGCCCTCGCGGCTGACGCCATCGCGTTCGAGATAGCGCAGATGGGACCGCATAGCAGCCGCCTTGCCCGCCAGCTTCACGACGCGCGCCTTCACCGTCACCCGCCGGGGCCGCACCCGCATGCCGCTGTTGCGGTCAAAGGACCAGCCTGAACCGCGCGGCACGGCGGCCGCGATCCGGGCGCCCCGGCCCCGCGCATTGAAACGCCCCGTGCGGGGCGCTGCAACCGCACCAGCATCGCCTAGCCGACGCGGGTCACCGCCGCGCCGGGCAACCTGCTTCAGTATCTCGGAACGCAGTCTGGCAGCGCGCGGCGGGCGGGCGCTGTCGCGCCGTGAACGTCCGACGCGGGGCTCGAACATATCGTCATCCTGTGCCATCGGCAGGATATGGCGAGCAAAGCCCCAAAGTCTCAAGTATCTCGTGCAAAAGCCCAAGACTTCTGCGGTTTTGCGTCCTACCGGTGATGATCCAGTCTCGCCCACGAGACAGGCCGTCTCTACAAAAAAGGATGTTCAGACAAGGGCTTGGCCGGGCAGATACGACGAAGCGTGTCGGCCTTTATCTTGCTATACACGCCTTACCCGACGCCTCTTCCTTATGTTCACTCTATGTTCTATTCTCACTCCTGTTTCGATTCTCAGGGGAAGGGCCAAGGCGTGAGCGTGCAGATCGAGGCAATGGATGGCGGCAGGCTTAGGCTGACCGGCGATGTCGAAGCCGTGCTGGCCCTTCCCGCCAACGCGGTAACGGATGGCTTTTCCTTCCCGTTTATCCCCTTGACGCATGTATGATGTTCTGCCATATACAATGGCATGAGCAAGAAAAGCCCTTCCGCCTCTCCTGAGTTCTCGGTTCGCGAGTTCTTCCAGCGCTTCCCCGATGATGACGCCTGCCTTGCCCACATCATGCAAGTGCGGTTTGGCGGCACCCGCTTTGAGTGCGGATCGTGTGGCAAGGAAAGCACCCACCACAAGCTCGCAACCCGCCGCACGTTCGTTTGCGCCAACTGCGGCCATCATGTGAACCCCACCGCTGGCACCATCCTGCACGACACGCGGACGCCGCTCGTTTCGTGGTTCTATGCCATGTATCTGTTCTGCACTACGCGCCACGGCGTTTCTGGCAAGGAACTGCAACGCCAACTGGGTGTGACCTACAAGACCGCATATCGCATCGGCCAGCAAATCCGCGACCTGACCGCCAAGGCGCAGTCGTTCGACGCACTGCTGGCCGGTCATGTTGAACTTGACGAAGCCTATGTTGGCGGGCGCAAGTCTGGTGGCAAGCGCGGCCGTGGCGCGCCGGGCAAGACGATAGTTATGGGCCTTATCAGCCGAGACGGCCCGATGAAGGCGGTTGTTATCCCCAACGTTAAGAAAGAGACGCTGCGCGGCGTCGTTCTGGACAACGTGGAGCCGGGTTCTGTCGTTTCGACGGACGAACTCTACAGCTACAACTTACTCACGGGTGACGGCTTCGAGCATGGCCGCGTGAGCCACGGCAAAGGCGAATATGCGGTCTATGACTACCGCAGCGGCAACACGTTCCACGTCAACACCGTGGAAGGCTTCTGGCGGCTGTTCAAAGCGTCGATCCGCTCTACCCATGTCCAGATCAGCGCCAAGCACATGCAGCGCTATCTGAGCGAGTTCACCTTCCGCGCGAACCACCGGCAGCGAGTGAATGGGATGTTTGATCTTCTGGTAGGGGCGCTGTGATGCGCCCAATTATCACCTCGAACTGAGCGCGATCAGCGGGGCCGACTTCCTCAGCTTCTACCTGTGCGACAAAATCGTGCAATCGCCCTTCGGACAGGGCTTGAGACAATGTTAGGAAGCTTGCCATGCTACCGCTGCCCTTTCATAAACTTGGTCAGCTTGCGCTTCTTCGATGACATTACCCGCTTGGGCGAGAATGTTGAAATATGATCCCATAGCATCCTTGCTTTTTACGACGGCCACGGTCGCGGGCGGGTTGTCGCTCAGAGCGAGGTCATGAAACATCGCTGCCGCAGGATATACAGACATGTGATTGTTTGAAACCGCTTGGAATGCAGCGTCTCTACCATCCAGATGAACAAGCGCGTCCACCGTCCAGCGCCTTGTAGATGGACCGACGATTCTTGCCTCCCGTTCGACGCGAGCCGAACCGAAAACGTCTTGAAGTCTTACAAAAAGATAGTCGGCTATTTCCGCCTCACCTTTGCGACTAACCTTCGACAGAACCTTCCAAGTCAGCCGTGTCGATAGTGCGGCAACATCAGCCATAGCGCTCGACAGCGCACTCGGGTCGGCCTCGGAAAGAAGCTCGCGTGTATTGTGCCACACTGCCGCATCCTCGGTCAGTATAGCGGCATTTTTGCTGAAAAAGGTATCGGCGCCGAGTTGTTCCAGTTCGCGATAGGCAAGGCCGCTATCGGTTACTGAATATCCAAACCGAGTAGATTTAATGCTGAGGCAGACCGCGCTGCCGCTAGGATAAAACAGGGGAAGGTTGACATTTACAACGTCACCCCATTTCCGGACGCCAACAAGCTGACCGATTGCTTCAGCAACAGCCGCGTCGATATCCGTTGAGATTTGAGCAACATTTGTCATTGTGTACACCAACTTAGGCTCCCAAGCGGGAGCCCCGATCTGCTCTATGCCGTTGATTCTAAACCTAACCCTTACCAAGTCAAGGAAGGCTTCGTAGGTAGGTGGGTCGGGGTCGATCACCTCTGCCCATGGCAGATTTCCCTCCCTCATGCGGCCTTGATCCTCCAGCCAATTGGGCAAATGGGTGTGGTGTGAAGCGTCCCGGGTTTTCC